>NZ_JBWMAU010000017.1:0-75133 GCF_056521445.1 Rhodoferax sp. LB1P47
CATCAACCCCAAAGAGGTCCCGAATGTGGTGGATGCCATCGTCCAACTCACTGACGGCGGGGCCGACTACAGCTTTGAATGCATCGGCAACACCCAGGTGATGCGCCAGGCGCTGGAGTGCACCCACAAGGGCTGGGGCCGCAGCATCATCATCGGCGTGGCCGAAGCCGGGGCAGAGATTTCGACACGGCCGTTCCAGCTGGTGACGGGCCGCAAATGGGAGGGCTCGGCCTTCGGCGGCGCACGCGGGCGCACCGACGTGCCGAAGATCGTGGACTGGTACATGGAGGGCAAGATCAGCATCGACCCGCTGATCACCCACACCATGCCGTTGGAAGATATCAACAAGGGGTTTGATTTGATGAAACGCGGTGAGTCGATTCGTGGCGTGGTGCTGTTTTAAGCGGAATTATTGACCGCCCCGCCAAAGCGTTCGCGGTAGGCCTGTGGCCCCACGCCCAGGCGCTTGACGAACAGTTTGCGCAGCGATTGCTCGGACGCAAAGCCCACCCGCCCGGCCACCGATTTGAGCGGCAGGTCGCCTTCTTCCAGCAGGCGGCGGCCCGCTTCCAGCCGGGCCGATTCGATGAATTGCAGTGGGCTGCTGCCCACCTCTTTGGCAAACACGCGGCGAAAGTTGCGCTCGCTCATCGCCGCCCGGTTGGCCAGTAAGGGCACGTCCAGCGGCAGCGACAGGTTCGACAGCACCCAGTCCTGGATGGCGCGGATGCCGGGGTGGCTGGTGCTTTGGCTGGTCAGGTGCACGCTGAACTGCGACTGCCCGCCGGGGCGCTTCAGGTAGACCACCAGATCGCGTGCCACCTGCAAGGCCAGGCCCCGGCCAAAGTCTTCCTCCACCAGGGCCAGCGCCAGGTCGATCCCGGCGGTGACTCCGGCCGATGTCCACAGGCGGCCCGCACGCAAATAGATCGCGTCGGCCTGCACCTGCACCGCCGGAAACTTCTCGCGCAGCAGGGCGGCCACGCTCCAGTGCGTGGTGGCAGGCAGGCCATCCAGTACACCGGCCGCCGCCAGAAAAAAGCTGCCCGAGCACAGGGCCACCAGCCGCTCGATGCTCGGTGCCACGGCCACCGCCCACTCCACGATGGCCGGGTTCGCGGCCAGCGCGACCTCAATCTGCCGGGCACCGACGATGATGGCCGTGTGCGGCAAATCGTCTGCGTGCAGGGCTTGCGCTTGCAGCAGCATGTGGGTGTCAGAGGCCACCGGGCCTGCCGCGACGGACACGATGTGCACCGCGTAGCCCGTGGGTCGGCCCATCTGTAGCAGGTGCAGGTTGGCGTACTCGAACACGCTCATCGCGCCGATGGCTTCGATGGCTTTGAACCCGGGGTAGACCACCATGTCCACGCGGCGGGGAGCGAGGGGGCTGATTTTTTGCATGGCGCATTGTCCTGCGGGCGCTACCGGTGTTGCCGTGGTTCAGGGCGGATTTTTCAGCCTATGCGCATAAGCAAATTGCCATTCCGTCGTTTGAGTTTGCCGCCACCTTGCCCACAATTTGGCCCATGACCGCACCCCGCATTCTCATCATCCCCGGCTGGCGCAACTCCGGTCCGGGCCATTGGCAAAGCCTGTGGGCCGAGCAGTTTGCCGGTGTGGAGCGGGTGGACCAGGACGACTGGATCACCCCTTCGCGCAGCGCCTGGACGGCATCCATCACCCAGGCCATCCTGGCCCGCCCCGGCCCGGTGGTCGTGGTGGCGCACAGCCTGGGCTGCATCGCCACCGCGCATTTGCCACCCGAGGCGGTGCAGCGTATCCAGGGGGCTTTGCTGGCAGCCCCGGCCGACCCGGAACGCCGGGCGGTGCTGAGCGACTTCGCGCCCGTGCCCTACGCCCGGCTACCGTACCGCAGCGTGCTGGTGGCCAGCAGCAACGACCCGTATTGCCCGGTGCGGCTGGCCGGGGCTTACGCACGGGCCTGGGGCAGCGAGCTGGTGCGCATGCCGAATGCGGGCCACATCAATATTGCGTCTGGCCATGGCGACTGGCCGCTGGGGCTGGCTTTGCTGGCCTCACTGACCGGGCAGGCCTTACAACCCAAGGAGGCACTGGCGACTGCGGTTTAATCGGGGGCTGCTTTGTCCTTAGGAATCCCATGTTGCTCGACGCCTCCGAATCCCAGCTGGTGCTGGTCGATTACCAAACCCGCCTGCTACCCGCCGTCCATGACCATGCGGCAGTGGTTGCCAACGCCCTGCGTTTGGCGCAGGCGGCCGACTTGCTGGACGTGCCTGCCTGGGGCACTGAACAAAACCCGTCCAAGTTGGGTGAGAACCCGCCCGAGCTGCGCGCCTTGTGCCGCAACACGCTGAGCAAAATGCATTTCAGTGGCGTGGAAGAGGGCCTGGGCGAATGGCTGCGCCCGCCCGCCAAGCCGGTGCAGGGCAATGCCCGCAGCCTGCCCAAGCATCTGCAAAAGTCCAGCGCCGGGGAAGAGCGCAACACCATCGTCATCGCCGGGCTGGAGGCGCATATTTGCCTGCTGCAAACCGCGCTGGACCTGTTGGAAGACGAGTTCGATGTCTGGGTGGTGACGGATGCGTGCAGCTCGCGCACCGAACGCAACCGCGATGCCGCGTTTGACCGTCTGGCCGGTGCCGGTGCCGAGTTGGTGACCACCGAGATGGTGCTGTTCGAGTGGCTGCGCAGCGCCGAGCACGCCGACTTCAAGGCCGTGCAGGCTTTGGTGAAGTGATGTTTTACGGGGACAAGCCCCCGATTTAAATAAAACAGGCCGCTAGCGCATATGGCGCATGCGCAAGCAGCTATCAAAACTATATCGTTTACCCGTTCTTTGCGGGTAACTCGGTGGTTATTGCCGGCATTCGGTAGATAATCCCGCCGGTCTAGGCCCTTCCTGCCACAGTCGCATCCGCCAACCGGTTCAGCCGTGTCGCGGAAGGTTTTCAACCAAACTTGAGTTTCCCAAAGGGAAATGGAGGTCAGCGAAATATGAGTGATCCAGTATCTTCGGTGTACAACGCCTACCAAGGCAACACCTATCTCTTCGGCGGCAATGCGCCCTATGTTGAAGAGCTTTACGAAAACTACCTTGCCAATCCCGGTAGCGTGCCCGATAACTGGCGCGATTACTTCGATGCGCTCCAACACGTCCCCGCCGTAGACGGCAGCAACGCCAAAGACGTGCCGCACCTGCCGGTGATTAACGCCTTTGCCGAACGCGCCAAAAAAGGCCAGACCAAGGTAGTGGTTGCCAGCGCCGACTCCGAAATGGGCCGCAAGCGCACCGCCGTGCAGCAGCTGATTGCCGCCTACCGCAACGTCGGTGTGCGCTGGGCCGATCTGGACCCACTGAAACGCACCGAGCGTGAAAACATCCCTGAGCTGGACCCCGCGTTCTACGGCTTCACCGATGCCGACCAGGAAACCGTGTTCAACACCAGCAACACGTTCTTCGGCAAAGAAACCATGTCGCTGCGCGACCTGATGAACGCCCTGCGTGAAACCTACTGCGGCACCATCGGCGCCGAGTACATGTACACCAGCGACCAGACCAAGAAGCGCTGGTGGCAACAAAAGCTGGAAAGCATCCGCAGCAAGCCCAATTTCTCCAAAGAGAAAAAGCTGCACATCCTGGACCGCGTGACCGCTGCCGAAGGCCTGGAGCGCTTCCTGCACACCAAGTTCGTTGGACAAAAGCGTTTCTCGCTCGAAGGTGGTGAGAGCTTTATTGCCTCGATGGACGAGCTGATCCAGACCGGCGGCAAGATGGGCTTGCAAGAAATCGTCATCGGCATGGCCCACCGTGGCCGTTTGAACGTGCTGGTCAACTCGCTGGGCAAAGTGCCTGCCGATCTCTTTGCAGAATTCGACCACACCGCGCCCGAAGACCTGCCTTCCGGCGACGTGAAATACCACCAAGGTTTCAGCTCCGACGTGTCCACCCCTGGCGGTCCGGTCCACCTGACGCTGGCCTTCAACCCCTCGCACCTGGAAATTGTGAACCCCGTGGTCGAAGGCTCGGTGCGCTCGCGCATGGACCGCCGTGGCGATCCGCTGGGCAAGCAAGTGCTGCCCGTGCTGGTGCACGGCGATGCGGCCTTTGCCGGCCAAGGCGTGGTGATGGAAACCTTGGCGCTGGCCGAAACCCGTGGTTATTTCACGGGCGGCACGGTGCACATCGTGATCAACAACCAGATTGGTTTCACCACCAGCGACCCACGCGACAGCCGCTCCACGCTGTACTGCTCCGATGTCGTCAAGATGATCGAAGCACCGGTGCTGCACGTCAATGGCGATGATCCTGAAGCCGTGGTGCTGGCGACCCAAATCGCCCTGGACTACCGCATGGAGTTCCAACGCGACGTGGTGGTGGACATCATCTGCTTCCGCAAACTCGGCCACAACGAGCAAGACACCCCGGCGATGACCCAGCCGCTGATGTACCGCAAGATCGCCAAGCACCCCGGCACCCGCAAGCTGTACGCCGACAAGCTGACAGCCCAGGGCCTGGGCGAGACGCTGGGCGACGACATGGTGAAAGCCATGCGCACGGCACTGGACGCAGGCATCAACACCTTCAACCCCGTCATCACCAACTTCAAGAGCAAGTACGCAGTCGATTGGTCGCCGTACCTGAACCGCAAGTGGACCGATGCCGGTGACACCGCGATTCCCCTGGCCGAGTGGAAGCGTCTGGCCGAAAAGCTGACCACCATTCCTGCCAGCGTCACGCCTCACCCCCTGGTGAAAAAGGTCTACGACGACCGCGCCGCGATGGGCCGGGGCGACATTCCGGTGGACTGGGGCATGGGCGAGCACATGGCTTTTGCGTCTCTGGTGGCCAGCGGCTACCCGGTGCGTTTGAGCGGTGAAGATTGCGGCCGTGGCACGTTTACCCACCGCCACGCCGTGATCCATGACCAGAACCGTGAAAAGTTCGACGAAGGCACCTACACCCCGTTGCAAAACGTGACGGACAACCAGGCCCCGTTCACCGTCATCGACTCCATCTTGTCCGAAGAAGCGGTGCTGGCGTTTGAATACGGCTACGCCTCCAACGACCCGAACACCTTTGTGATCTGGGAAGCCCAGTTTGGCGACTTCGCCAACGGCGCCCAGGTGGTGATCGACCAGTTCATTGCCTCCGGCGAAGTCAAGTGGGGCCGTGTCAACGGCATCACCCTGATGCTGCCGCACGGCTACGAAGGCCAAGGCCCCGAGCACAGCTCGGCCCGCCTGGAGCGCTTCATGCAACTCAGCGCCGATACCAACATGCAAGTGGTGCAGCCCACCACCGCCAGCCAGATCTTCCACCTGTTGCGCCGCCAGATGGTGCGTAACCTGCGCAAGCCGCTGGTCATCATGACGCCCAAGTCGCTGTTGCGTGCCAAGGATGCCGCGTCGCCACTGAGCGAGTTCACCAAGGGCGTTTTCCAAACCATCATCCCTGAGAGCAAAGAGCTCAAGGCCGACAAGGTCAAGCGTGTGGTGGCCTGTTCGGGCAAGGTCTACTACGACCTGGCCAAGAAGCGCGAAGAAAAGGGCGCGGACGACGTGGTCATCTTGCGTGTGGAACAGCTTTACCCGTTCCCGCACAAGGCGTTTGCGGCAGAGCTGAAAAAGTACCCCAATGTGACCGAGCTGGTGTGGTGCCAGGACGAGCCGCAAAACCAGGGTGCCTGGTTCTTCGTGCAGCACTATCTGCATGAAAACATGGTCGAAGGCCAGAAGCTGGGCTACTCGGGCCGTGCTGCCTCTGCATCGCCTGCTGCCGGTTACTCGCACCTGCACCAAGAGCAGCAAAAGTCGCTGGTCGATGGCGCGTTCGGCAAGCTCAAGGGCTTCGTGTTGACCAAGTAAGGCTTGCTTGCCGCGCCGCCCCTCCTGGAGTGGCCGCGCGGCATGTGCCTGCGTCCGCCAAGGGCCAGGCCCCCACCTATAAAAATTGGAGTATTTGAAAATGGCTATCGTAGAAGTTAAGGTCCCACAATTGTCCGAGTCCGTGGCCGAAGCCACTCTGTTGCAGTGGAAGAAGAAAGTCGGTGAATCTGTCGCCATCGACGAAATCCTGATCGAAGTCGAAACCGACAAAGTGGTGCTCGAAGTCCCCGCCCCTGCCGCTGGCGTGATCGTTGAGCTGGTGATGGGCGACGGCAGCACCGTGCTGGCCGAGCAACTGATTGCCCGTATCGACACCGAAGCCAAGGCTGGTGCCACTGCCGCCCCCGTGCCTGGTTCGGTTGCCGCTGCGGCTGCCACCGTGGCTGCTGCTGCGGCACCGGCTGCCGCGACCGCCAGCACCTCGATGGCCGGTGTGCCCATGCCCGCCGCTGCCAAGCTGATGGCCGACAACGCCCTGGCCGCTGGCTCGGTGGCTGGTACCGGTAAAGATGGCCGTGTCACTAAGGGGGATGTGCTGGCTGCCGTGGCCAATCCTCCCGCTGCCAAGGTCACCGCTGCCGTGATCCCCACCGGCGTGCCCACCAAGTCCCTGACCCAAGTGGCCACCGTCGCGCCGGATCTGGGCGACCGCCCCGAGCAGCGCGTGCCCATGAGCCGCCTGCGTGCCCGTGTGGCCGAGCGTCTGCTGCAATCGCAATCCACCAACGCCATCCTGACCACGTTCAACGAGATCAACATGGCCCCGGTGATGGACATGCGCAAGCGCATGCAAGACCGTTTCGAAAAAGAGCACGGTTGCAAGCTGGGCTTTATGAGCTTCTTCGTGAAGGCCGCCGTGCACGCGTTGAAGAAGTTCCCCGTGCTGAACGCCAGCGTGGACGGCAACGACATCGTCTACCACGGATATTTCGACATCGGTATCGCGGTCGGTTCGCCGCGTGGCCTGGTGGTGCCGATTCTGCGCAACGCCGACCAGATGAGCTTTGCCGATATCGAGAAGAAGATCGCCGAATTTGGCAAAAAGGCGGCTGAAGGCAAGCTGGGCATGGACGACATGACCGGCGGCACCTTCTCCGTGTCCAACGGCGGCACGTTTGGTTCGATGATGTCCACCCCCATCATCAACCCACCGCAGTCGGCCATCCTGGGCATCCACGCCACCAAGGACCGTGCAGTAGTTGAAAACGGCCAGATCGTCATCCGCCCGATGAACTACTTCGCCATGAGCTACGACCACCGCATCATCGACGGCCGCGAAGCCGTGTTGGGCTTGGTAGCGATGAAAGAAGCGCTGGAAGACCCCGCCCGTTTGTTGTTTGACATCTAAAGCGGTTTCAAGGGCAGCCCAGGCTGCTCTTGTTCCATGGGTCTTGTTGTTATTAGATTGGAAGTTTTCATGAGCAAGAATTTTGACGTGATCGTCATCGGCGGCGGGCCCGGTGGCTATATTGCCGCCATCCGTGCAGCCCAGCTGGGCTTCAACGTAGCCTGTATCGACGAGTGGAAGAACGCCAAGGGCGGCCCCGCACTGGGCGGAACTTGCACCAACGTGGGTTGCATCCCCTCCAAGGCGCTGCTGCAATCCAGCGAGCACTTTGACCAGGCCAGCCACCATTTTGCGGACCACGGCATTGCCGTATCCGGTTTGAAGATGGACGTGGCCAAGATGGTTGCCCGCAAAGATGCCGTGGTGAAGCAGAACAACGACGGCATCCAGTACCTGTTGAAGAAGAACAAGGTCACTTTCTTCCACGGCCGGGGCTCGTTTGTGGCAGCGGCTGAAGGCGGCTACGCCATGCAGGTCGGCGAAGAGTCGCTGGTCGGCAAGCACATCATCATTGCTACCGGCTCCAACGCCCGCGCCTTGCCCGGCACGCCGTTTGACGAAGAGCAGGTTTTGTCCAACGACGGTGCCTTGCGCGTCGGCGCAGTGCCCAAAAAGCTGGCCCTGATTGGCTCCGGTGTGATTGGCCTGGAGATGGGTTCCGTCTGGCGCCGTCTGGGCGCGGAAGTCACCATCCTGGAAGGTCTGCCGACTTTCCTGGGTGCAGTGGACGAGCAGATTGCCAAGGAAGCCAAAAAGGCCTTCGACAAGCAAGGCCTGAAGATCAACCTCGGCGTGAAGGTCGGCGAGATCAAGAAGAGCAAGAAGGGCGTGAGCATTGCCTACACCGACGCCAAGGGCGAAGCCCAGACGCTGGATGTGGACAAGCTGATCGTCTCCATCGGCCGCGTGCCCAACACCATTGGCTTGGGTGCCGAGGTGGTGGGTCTGGCACTGGACGAGCGCGGCGCGATCGTGGTGGACGGCGACTGCAAAACCAACCTGCCCAATGTGTGGGCGGTGGGTGATGTGGTGCGCGGCCCGATGCTGGCGCACAAGGCCGAAGAAGAAGGTGTGGCGGTTGCCGAGCGCATTGCCGGCCAGCACGGCCATGTCAACTTCAACACCGTGCCCTGGGTGATCTACACCAACCCCGAAATCGCCTGGGTCGGCCAGACCGAGCAGCAGCTCAAAGCCGCAGGCCGGGCCTACAAGGCCGGTACCTTCCCGTTCCTGGCCAATGGTCGTGCGCGCGCTTTGGGCGACACCACCGGCATGGTGAAGATGCTGGCCGATGCCACCACAGACGAGATTTTGGGCGTGCACATCGTCGGCCCGCAGGCCAGCGAGCTGATCGCCGAATGCGTCATGGCGATGGAATTCCGCGCCAGCGCCGAGGACATCGCCCGCATCTGCCACGCGCATCCTTCGCTGAGCGAGTCCACCAAGGAAGCCGCCTTGGCCGTGGACAAACGCACCTTGAACTTCTAATTTAGGTAACTACTCACCCCCAGGCTACAGCGCAAGCGCTTTCCGCCAACCCCCTTGCAGGGGGCAACACCAGCAGCCTGGCGGAGCCAGTTCTGCGGTGTTCCTTGATGGCTTGCTTGCAACGCTGCGTGGGATCTGAGTGATTGCCTATTTATAAGGAATTGACTGCTGGCGTAGGTGGCACCTGCGTTAGCAGCTATTTTATTTATAGCAAACGGAGTATTTTCTTTGAGCGTTAAAGCAGCCTACGAGGCCGAACTGGCCCAGCGCGGTTACACCGCCGACCCGGCGCAATTGCGTGCCGTTGATGCGCTGGAGCGCTGCGCCACGGAATGGGCGACGTACAAAGAAAAGCGTTCCAACGCCTTCAAAAAACTCATCCTCCGGCCCGAGATTCCACGCGGCGTGTACATGTACGGCGGGGTGGGGCGGGGCAAGAGCTTTCTGATGGACTGCTTCTTCAACGCCGTGCCCTTGAAGCGCAAGACCCGGCTGCACTTCCATGAGTTCATGCGCGAAGTGCACCGCGAGCTGGCCGACCTGCAAGGCACGGTGAACCCGCTGGATGAGCTGGGCAAGCGCATGGCCAAGCGCTACCGTTTGATTTGCTTCGACGAATTCCACGTGGCCGACATCACCGACGCGATGATCCTGCACCGCCTGCTGGACTCGCTGTTTGCCAACGGCGTGGGTTTTGTCACCACCTCCAACTTCAAGCCGGACGACCTCTACCCCAACGGCTTGCACCGCGACCGCATCTTGCCCGCCATCGCGCTGCTGAACCAGAAACTGGAAGTGCTGAGCGTAGACAACGGCACCGACTACCGCCGCCGCACGCTGGAGCAGGTGCAGATTTACCATTGCCCCCTGGGCCCGCAGGCCGATGCCGCGATGGCCGAGGCCTTCAACAAACTGGCCGAAAGCCAGGACGAAAACCCGGTGCTGCACATCGAAGCCCGCGAGATCCACGCCAAGCGCAAGGCTGGTGGCGTGGTGTGGTTTGACTTCAATACTCTGTGCGGCGGGCCTCGCTCGCAAAACGACTATCTGGAAATCGCCAGCCAGTTCCATACTGTGCTGCTGAGCAATGTGCCCGAGATGGGGGTCAACATGGCCTCGCCCGCACGGCGATTTACCTGGCTGGTGGATGTGCTGTACGACCGCCGGGTCAAGCTGATCATGTCGGCGGCCGTGGCCCCCGAAGAGATTTATACCGAAGGCCCGCTGGCGCATGAATTTCCGCGCACCGTGTCGCGTCTCAATGAGATGCAGTCGGCCGAATTTTTAGCCCTGGAACGGCGCATTGTGGACACCCATCTGACATGAAAAGCCCCCTGATCAGCCTGCTGTGCCTTGTGTTTTTTTGGGGCCGTGCCGTGGCGCAGGTGCAGATGGCAGACGGTGGTCTGGAAGTGGCCACCGAGCAAGCCCGTATCACGTCTGAGCGCCAGCGTATCGAGCAGCGTTTTGCCGACGAGGAAGCGGCTTGCTTCCAGAAATTTGCGGTGACCGATTGCCGCGATGCCAGCCGCGCCCGCCGCCGGGTCGATATGGCCGATTTGCGCCGCCAAGAGATTGCGCTGAACGACGCAGAACGCAAGCGCAAAGGGGCCGAGCAGTTGCAGCGCATGGAGCAAAGCGCTGCCACCAAAGACCAGCCGCCGGTGGCAGCAGGCATTGCGGCCCCGCGTGCCGCATCTTCTGCCCCGGTACGCACCCGCACGCCCCCAGAGCCGCGCAGCCCCCATGACCCCGCCGCTGCCGCCCTGGCCCAGGCCGCACGCAAAGCCACGGCAGAGAACAAGGCCCGCAACGCCCAGCAAGAGCAGGCCGCGCGTGCGCAAAAGGCCGCCGCTGCCGCCGATGCGCCCGCCCGCTACGCCCAAAAGCAGCAAGAAGCCGCCGACCACAAGGCCGCCGTCGCCAAGCGCAACGCCGCCAAAACCAAGCCCAAAGCCGCTCCTTTGCCGACCACGCCCTGAATAAAAATGCTCCTATTTTTGAACTTAAAAATAGGAGCAATCAGCGCAGGTTTAATAAGCGCCAGAGGGGTATTTGGTGCTTGAAAATACCCCCTAAAACCTCAAGGTAGCTTCTCCAGCGTCCCTGCGGGTTCGGCCATTACCCGTGCCGTGTCGCTCAGGTTGGCCAGGATGTGGTTGGCGAAGAAGCTGTTTTGCGTGTCGGGCTCCAGCGCCGCCAGCACCAGGTTGGCCAGGGGCTGGCCCAGCGGCACGTAATAACTACCTTGCGGCGTATCCACCAGGCCGCGCACCAGTTCCACCTCGGTCAGGGTGATGGGCTGGGCATCGGCAATGCTGCCGCGCACGTCGTGCCTGACCGCATTTTTTGCACCGCCGCTGTGGCCGGTGGCGCGGTACAGGTCGCCCAGTACCGAGCCCGCATCCACCACCCGCAGCACCTGCACGCCCAGCAGCTGCAGACGTTCTACCGCCGCCGTGGAGGCTGCCGACAGCCAGTAGCCGCAGGGCCGGGGGCGGGACTTGAGGATTTGCAGCTCCAGCGCTGAATTCCAGTCCACCAAGACTTTTTTATCGGCCCCGGTGCTGGGGTTGAGCATGCTCAGCTCGTACTGCGCACTGGTGGGGCCTGCGGAGATGGTGGCTTTGCTACCCGTGCGACCGCAGGCTTGGCTGCTGACCTCGCGCTCGGTGTAGCTGCGCAGTTGGCCCAGTTGCTCGGCCCGGGCGGCGGTGCTTTGCAGCATGCTGACCATCGCCGTCACCTGGGTGTGTACCCGGCGCTGGAGGTGCAGGCGGCCAATGCCCACGCCCCGGCTTTCCAGCAGCATGCTGACGGTGTTTTTCAGGCCGTTGACGTTGCGCCCGGTGTCGGGCTGGGTGCCGCCCATAGACACCACGAGGTCGTCCAGCTGGGTGGAGGTGGTGTAGTACCACTCGCTGCTGAGGCCCTGGTTCTTGAGCGCGGCCACCATCGGGCGGCGCACCCACTCTTCGGAGGCGCGGGTCAGAAATTCGGGCATGTTGGCCGTCATGGCGTATTGCAGCAGGGCATCAAATTTCTGAATGCTGCCAAATTTCTCCAGGTAGCGGCCGACTACGGTGTATTCGTGCGCGTCCAGCACCACCAGGGGTTGGTAGTCGCGGACCAGCTGGGCCAGAGCGCGGGCCTCGGGGCTGTTGAGCAGCAGGTGGTCGCGGTTCATGTCGATGCCGTTGGCGGTGCTGCGCTGGTTGGCGGCGGCCCCGTCGGGGTTGGCACGCGGCACGATGAGTACGTTGATTTTGTCCAGCAGCGGCTCCAGCATGCCCTGCGCCAGTTCGCGGGCCACCACCAGCGCGGCTTCGCTACCGGCGGGTTCGTTGCCGTGCTGCTGTGCCACGATCAACACCGTGGGCCGCCCGGTGGCCAGTACGCTGGCGGCATCAGGGCTGCTGGCGCGGGTCAGCAGCAGGGCGGGCAGGGCAATGCCCTGTTGCGATACGCCGATGTGCAGCACGCTGGCTTTGGCGGCCGGCAGGGGTTTGTCGGCCAGGGCGTTGAGCCAATCGGCGATTTCTGCGTTGCTGGTGAAGCTGTTGCGCTGCGGCTCTAGGCCGGGTGTGCTGTAGGTGGTGGCCGGGGCGGGGAAGCGGGCGGCAACTGCCGCGCTGTAGGGGGCGGTATCTGCGGGGGCGCTGGCGGCCTGTGTCACAGGCGTAGCGCTGGGCTGGACGGTGGACTTGGCGGATGCGGTCGGTGTGGCCGCAGGGTGCACGGGGGCCCCCTGCCAGGGGGGCAGCGGGGTGGTGCCACAAGCGACCAATAGCAGTGCAGCCGCTGCGCCAGCCAGTGGCCAGCGGGCGGGGTGGGGTGCCGGCACAGAGGGCACCGGCAGTGTGGAAGGGCTGGAAACCATAGTGCGGGTGCTCCTGCGGAAGTCAATGCAGGCATGTTACCCGCGCCATGCTGCATGGCATGGCTGCGCTCAGGGCCGCGTAGCGGGCGTGGGCAGTACCGCCGTAGCCGCCACCGTGCTGGTGTGCAGGTCGCCCAGCGTGGTGGAGAAGTCCAGCACCCGGGGCGTGTGGCACATGTAGTAGCGGGTGGTGCTGGTGCCTGCGTTGTTGGGCAGCAGGTTGGCATCGCAGCTTTGCACGCCACGGGCCAGGCGGCCATTGGTGGTGGAGCCCCAGCCGTAAACCCGGCCATCTTGCGCCACCGCAAAGCTGCTGATGGTGATGGTCTGGATCTGCGCAATGCCCTGGCCGGTGAGGGTGGTGATCTCTTGCGGTGTGGCGTAGTAGGGGTCTTCATAGGCCAGGGTTCCGGCGCTGGTGGTGCGCCAGTAACCGGCCTGCGGGCCCAGGCCCAGTACGCCATTAATCAGCGTGTGCTGGCCCCAGCCATACACTTTTTGGTCGCGGGTGAGCATGAGCACATGGCGCGATGCGGCCTGGATCTGCTGCACATTGGCGGGGGCGTGCGGCAGGCGCTGTGGCGTGCTGCGCACGGTCTCGTCCAGCTGGTCGATCAGGTAGGTGCCATTGGCCTGGGCCACCGCCCCGGTCTGCATCCAGCCGCCCAGCCCGGCCGAGGTTTGGCCGGCAAAGTAGACCGAGCCGTCCAGCATGGTGAACAGACTGACCAGCGGCCCGGCGTAGATGTCCACCACCGGCTGGTCGGTGGGTAGGCCGGTAATGCGCTGGGGCGTGGTCTGGTCGATTTTTAACGCCGCATCGCCCAGGCCCAACTGGCCAAAGTCGTTGCTGCCAAAGCCGTAGACCTGGCCACTGGCGGTGAGCACCAGGGTGCTGCGGTTGGCATCGGTGCTGACCTTGGTGGCCAGCTCTGCCCCGAGGTTGACGCGTTGGGCGTTCAGCACATTGCTGGTCAGCGTGCCCAGGCCCAGGGCGGTGATGCCGTTGCCCCAGGCGTACAGGGCACCGTCTTCGGTGATGGCCAGGGTGTGCGCGCCGCCAATGGCGACATCGCGCACTTTTTTGCCGTCTACCAGCACGCGGGTGGCCTCGCGGCGCTGGGTGGTGTCGCCCACGCCCAGTTGGCCCCGGTTGTTGGGCCCCCACATCCACAGTGCGCCGTCGGTGGTGACCACGGCGTTGTCGTTCTGGCCGCTGGCCAGTTTGGCTACGTCCAGCGCGGTGCTGCCGGTGACCTGCGCGGGCAGCGGGTTGTAGCGGAAGTAGCGCTCGTTGATCTGCCGCGTGGTGGTCAGCGTGAAGCCGGAGGGCTCGGTCATGGTGCCGGTGGGGCGGCCCAGCTTACCGCCGATGTAGTCGGCACTGGTGTAGGTGGTAGTGCCGCTGTTCCACTGGAACCAGTCTTCACCAAAGCTCAGTACCTGGCCGGTGGCATTCAGCGCGGTGGTGTGGTGGTTGCCACTGGCCATCTGCGGCCAGACCACCTTGGCGGGGCTGCTGGCGGTGCTGCTTTGGCGGGCTTGCAGCAGCACGCGCCAGCTGGTTTGCCAGTCGGCAGGTAAGGGCCATGCCGCAGCCTGCGCCCAGGTGTGCAGCGGTGTGCTGGCTGCCAGCATGCTGGCGGGCTGGGTCAGCGCCCAGGTGCGCAGCGCGGGGCTGATCTCGATCTTGGCATCCAGGCTGTGGTCTGCATCTACGCTGCGCAAAAAGTGCAGCATCCACAACGCGGCGGGCTGGCTGGCGGTCAGGGCATTGCCCGCCCCGGCGGGGGTGTCCAGCAGCGACAAAGTGGCAGCCGCCGTGCGCGTGGCCAATGCCAGCGTGCCGATGCTGAAGGTCACGGTGTCGCCTTCGTGGTAGCCAAACTGGCCGCTGGCGGTGGTTTGGCCGATCAGGCCGCTGGAGGTGGCGTAGTCCAACCCCGCCACCGGCATTGGCAAGAGTTGGCCTTGCTGAACCACCGGGTCATCGCTGCCGCAGGCGGCCAGAGTGCCCAGCAGGCCACACAGGCCCAGGTTGGCCAGGATGCGGGGGAAATCGGTGGGCCGGGCCGGGAGGCGGAGTCGTTTCATAGCGGTGTAAAAAATAAGCAAAAGAGCGGCATTCTAGTTTTAAATGAGAATGAATATTATTTGAGTTGTAACGAAAGTGCCGCCTAGATGGGCTGGGATAATTGCCGTATGACCTTCCCTTCCCACCGCGTATCCGTCGCCCCGATGATGGATTGGACCGATGCCCATTGCCGCTACCTGCACCGCCTGCTGTCCCGCCATACCTTGCTCTATACCGAGATGGTGACCACCGGCGCGCTGCTGCATGGCGACGTGCCCCGGCACCTGCGGTTCAACGCCGAAGAACACCCGGTGGCCCTGCAACTGGGTGGCAGCGAACCGGCGGATCTGGCCCGCTGCGCCAAGCTGGGCGAAGAATGGGGCTACGACGAGATCAACATCAACTGCGGCTGCCCCAGCGAACGGGTGCAGCGCGGCGCGTTTGGTGCCTGCCTAATGGCTGAGCCGCAGTTGGTAGCCGACTGCGTGCGGGCCATGCGCGACGCGGTGGACATCCCCGTGACCGTGAAGCACCGCATTGGCGTGGACAAGACCGAGAGCTATGACTTTGTGCGCGACTTTGTGGGCACGGTGGCCGAAGGCGGCTGCACCACCTTTATCGTGCACGCCCGCAACGCCTGGCTTAAGGGCCTGTCACCCAAAGAGAACCGCGAAATCCCGCCGCTGCGCTACGAACTGGTGCATCGCCTGAAGCAGGATTTCCCGGCGCTCACCTTCTCCATCAACGGCGGCTTCACCACTGAGGACCAGATCGCCGCGCAGCTGACCCAGCTAGACGGCGTGATGGTGGGGCGCGAGGCCTACCACAACCCCTGGTTTTTGGCCGGTTGGGATGCGGCGTTTTTTGGCGCAGCACCGGGGGATGCCACGCGCGAAAGCATTGAAGAACAGATGGTGGCCTACATGGAGCGCATGGCGGTGGAGCAGGGCACCGGCTGGTACAGCATTGCCCGCCACATGCTGGGCCTGCGCCACGGCCTGCCCGGTGCGCGGCGCTGGCGCCAGGTGTGGAGCGACCACCGCCTCAAGGCCACACCACCGCGCGAGGTAATGGCCCTGGCGCACACCCGCTACGGATTTGACGAGACGAAGAGTGTTTAATTGCTATATTTAATATAGCTTCCTGCGAATATTGAATATGCGCTAGACCCTGTTTTTATATAAATTTACTCTTCACCAGGACGGGCCGCGTTCAGCGCCTGTAGCGCCGCTTCAAAGTTGTATTCGGCCATGGCGCTGGCGATGCTGGCGTGGGCGGGGCCCAGGGCGGATTGCAGCAGGGCGCTGTGTTGCTGGAAGAGTTCGGCGGCATCGGAATCGTCTTCGGCCAGCAGGCTGCGCAGTTGGGCCAGCACGGGGCTGAGCTGGGCCAGGTCGGCTGCGGCCAGCGTGGCGGGGGCGGGCAGGGCGCGGTGCAGGGCGGCGACCAGCTCGGTCAACTGGCTGTGTACGGGGGGCAGCAGCGTGTCGCAGGGCTGCTGGGCGTGGATGGCGGCCTCTAGCAGCCCGGCGGCGTGTTGCAGGGCCGATGCGCCGACGTTGCCGGCCACGCCTTTCAAGGTGTGGGCGGTGCGCTCGGCGGTGGCGTGGTCGCCGTCTTGCAGGGCCTGGGCGATGTGCGCGCTGGCTTGCGCCTGGCCGTGGGCAAATTTGCGCAGCATGCTCAGATAAAGCGAGTGCTTGCCCATGACGCGCTTCAGGCCCAGCGTGGTGTCTAGCCCGGCGATGTTTTGGGGCAGCTCGGAGGCTTCGGTGGCCGCTGGCGTTGCTGCGCTGGGCGGTGGGCTGCCTAGCCCTTCGCGCGGGGCAATCCATTGGGCCAGGGCGCGCCACAGGTCGTCGGGCTCGATGGGTTTGGCGACGAAGCCGTTCATACCGGCGGCCAGGCAGCGTTCGCGGTCGGCCTGCATGGCGTTGGCGGTCATGGCAATGATGGGCAGGCTGGCCAGCGGGCCGGTGGCGTGCTGCTGGCGGATTTCCTGGGTGGCGGTGATGCCGTCCATCACCGGCATTTGCATGTCCATCAGCACCAGGTCAAAAGCGGTTTTACCGACCATCGCCACGGCGATCAGGCCGTTGTCGGCAATCTCTACGGTGAAGCCTGCGTCTTGCAGCAGTTCGCTGGCGACTTGCTGGTTCAGGTCGTTGTCTTCCACCAGCAGGATGTGCGCACCGCGCAGCGGGGCGAGGGCGGCCATGGCGCTGCTGACCCCATCGGTGCGCGCACGCCGGTCCTGGGTGCGGGCGTGGCCGAGGGCGTTGACCATCGTGTCAAATAGCAGGGACGCGCCCACGGGTTTGAGCAACAGGTCGGGCATTTCACCGGCCTGGGCGTTCTGGATGACTTCTTCGCGGCCATAGGCGGTGACCAGCACGGCGTGCGGCGGCGGTTGCAGGTCAAGTGCGCGCAGGCGCTGGATGGCCTCTAGCCCGTCCATGCCGGGCATTTGCCAGTCCATCATCACCACTTCATAGGGCGTGGCTTGGGCCGCCTGGGTTTGCACGGCGGCGATGGCCGCCGCGCCGCTGGACACGGAATCCACCGCAAAGCCCATTTCTTGCAACATATCGACCAGCACGGTGGCGGCGGAGTCGTTGTCGTCCACCACCAGCACGCGGCGGCCGCGCAAGGTGTCGCCACCGGGGATTTGCGGGCGGGTACGGCGCTCGCCCAAGCCCAATTGGGCGGTAAACCAAAAGGTCGAGCCCACGCCGGGGCTGCTGTCTACGCCCACCTCACCGCCCATCAGCGCGGCCAGGTTTTTGCAGATGGCCAGGCCCAGGCCGGTGCCGCCGTATTGGCGGGTGGTGGAGCTGTCGGCCTGGCTAAAGCTTTGGAATAGGCGGCTGATGTGTTCGGGCGATAGGCCGATACCGGTGTCGCGCACGGCAAAGCGCAGGCAGATGCCGCCTTCGGTTTGCGCTTGCAGGCGCACGGTGAGGTGGATTTCGCCGTGCTCGGTAAATTTGATGGCGTTGGTGGTGTAGTTGATGAGGATCTGGCCCAGCCGCAGCGGGTCGCCCACCAGTTGCAGGGGGATGTTGGCGGGCAGGTCGCACACCAGTTCCAGGTTTTTGGCCTGGGTTTTGTCGGCCACCACGTTGACCACGTTGGCCAGCACCTGCTCCAGGTCAAACGGGGTGTGCTCGATCTCCAGCTTGCCGGCTTCGACCTTGGAGAAGTCCAGGATGTCGTTCAGGATGCCCAGCAGGTGCTGGCCGGATTGGCGGATTTTGCCCACGTAGTCGCGCTGGCGCGGGTTCAGGTCGGTTTTGAGGGCCAGGTGGCTCATGCCGATGATGGCGTTCATCGGGGTGCGGATTTCGTGGCTCATATTGGCCAAAAAGTTGCTCTTGGCCTGGCTGGCCTGCTCGGCGGTTTCTTTGGCGCGGCGCAGCTCTTCGGCGGCGACGCGCTGGTCCGAGATGTCTTCATAGACCCACACCACGCCCAGGCGCAGGTCGTGCGGGTCGATGGCACGGCCATAGGTGTGGACCCAAAAGGCGCTGCCGTCGTGGCGCTTGAGTTCCACGTCGCTAGAGAACGATCCGCTGGCCTGCATGGCCGGGTTTACCCGTTTGCCCATAGCGGCGAGGTCGGCGGCGTTCAAAAACAGCTCTTTGGTGCCGCGCCCCAGCAGTCCGCCCGGGGCGTAGCCAAACATGCGCTCCATGGCCGAATTGCTGCGCTGGATGGTGTGGCCCACGGCAAAAATAATGCCCAGGCTGACGGCCTCAAAAATAACCTGCTGTTCGCGCAGGGCGGTGGCCACCTGCTGCTGGCTGGCCAGCCGGTCGGCCTGGGTGCGTTGCAGGCTGCGGTGCATATCGTGCAGCGACAGCAGCAGGCGGCCGGTTTCGTTGCCCTGGTGGCCGACTTCGGTGGTGTCGGGCTGCGTGCCGTCGGCCACCTGGCGGGCGATGGCCACGGCTTGCAGCAGCGGGCGGGTGATGGAGCGGGCGACCAGCGTGGCCAGCCCGACCAAAAACAGCGCCAACGCCAGCATGCCGCCGCCCAGGCTGAGGCGGGTGGCGTTGAGGTCGTTTAGCCGTTCGTCCAGGCTGGTTTCCAGCGCCAGCAAGGCTGCTTCGGTGATGTTGGTTTGTACCTCCATCGTGGTGTCGAGCCGGGCGAAGTCGCTGTCATGGGCCTGTCCTGGCGCGCCGGGGTACAGCAGCAAGCGCGCCAGCGCGGGCTCGGTTTGCCGCCAGCGGGAGCGGTTGAGCAGCAGCGGCTGGGTCAGGGCGGTGCGCAGCAAGGGGTCATCCAGGGTGGCTTTGTCTACCGTGTTTTGCAGGCGGTCAAAGTCGGCGGAGATGGTGTCCAGCTGCGAGCCCAAGAGTGCGAGATCGGCGGTGGACACGCTATTTTGGGCCGCCAGCCGGATGCTTTTGTCATGCACCTGCGCCAGCGATTCCAGCAGGCTGAGCGACTCGATCAGCGCCGCACGGCCCAGCAGGTAGGTTTTGGGCTGCGGGTCCAGGCTGAAGCCGAAGTCGTCCACCAGTTGGTCGTTGATTTTCAGCAGCAGCTGCACGCTGGCGGTGTGCTGGGCAAAGAGGGCGGCGTGTGCTGGCGGGGTTTGTTGCAAGGCCGTTTGCAGTCCGTCCCAGGTCTCGCGGGTCTGCATCCATAAATAGGCCAGGGTGGCGCTGGGCGGGGCGGGCAGCGCGGCTTGCAGCTGGGTGAGCGCGTCTTCGATGTCGGCCGGGCTGGTGCGCAGGGTGTTGAAGGGCTGGTCCACATTGCTTTGCAGGCGCACCATTTGGGCCCGGTTTTTTTGCAGCAGTGCCACGGCGTGCAGTACCGCCCGCACCGGCGCGATGCCCTGGCGCTCTAGCTGCAAGGCGGTCACGGTTCGGTGGGATTCGCGCAAGTACAGGGCCAGTGGCGGGGCCAGCAGCAGCAGCCCCAGCAAGCCCAGCAAGGCGAATTTGTGCCATAGCTGCCAGCGGTTTAACCAGGTTCGCATGGGATGGGCCAAGGTGAGTGGAGGGAAGAGTTGTTTGCTATATATATTATAGCTAATGGCGCATATTAAATATGCGACAGAGGCCTATGTTGCTTGCAAACTTTCCCTTCTTCTCAACACGCAGGTCGAACGCATGCTAGCGTTCTGCCAAGGTGCTATCGAGCAGCGCGAGGGCCTCCTCGAAGTCATAGCCGTTGATGCTGCTGTCGATGCTGTGAAAGGCGGGGCCCAGCGCGGCGTGGAAGTCGGCGCGGTGCTGGTTGAACACCTCGG
Source organism: Rhodoferax sp. LB1P47 (assembly GCF_056521445.1). Lineage (NCBI taxonomy): Bacteria > Pseudomonadati > Pseudomonadota > Betaproteobacteria > Burkholderiales > Comamonadaceae > Rhodoferax > Rhodoferax sp. LB1P47. Next base: position 19,928 of record NZ_JBWMAU010000017.1, read on the forward strand.
CCGACTCTGCGTCTGCGTCTTGCAGCAGGGCCTGAAGCTGGCGGTAGGTGGCCTCAAAACCGGGGCTGACGGTGGCCGATTTGGCGCTGGGCTCCAGGCTGTCCAGCGCGCTGCGCAGGGCGTCTACCAGCGCGGTCAATAGGCTGTGCAGTGGTTGCAGCAGGCGCTGGATGGCGGCCAGATCGTGGCCTGCGCGCAGGGCCAGTTCTACGTCGGCGGCCGCTTGTTGCACTGCGCTGGCGCCGATGTTGCCTGCCACGCCGCGCAGGGTGTGGGCCAGCCGTTCGGCGGTGGCGGTGTCGCCTTGGGCGGCCAGCTCGTGGATCTGCTGGCTGGCCGTGGCCTGGCCTGCCACAAACATGCGCAGCATGCCCAGGTAGAGCGACTCTTTGCCCATGACCCGTTTCAGGCCCAAGGCGAGGTCGAGCCCGGGTACGCCGTGCAGCAGGGTGGGCAGGTGGGGGGCGGCGGCGCTGCTGGTGGGCGCAGCCGCCGGGAGCGGGGTGGGCCGGGTGCCCAGCCCGGCGCGTGGGCGAATCCACTCGGCCAGGGCGCGCCACAGAGCATCGGGTTCGATCGGTTTGGCCACAAAGCCGTCCATGCCGGCGGCGGTGCAGCGGTCGCGGTCTACCTGCATGGCGTTGGCGGTCATGGCCAGGATGGGCATGGGGGCGAACTGGCGGTCTTGGCGGATGGTGCGGGTGGCGGTCAGTCCGTCCATTACCGGCATTTGCATGTCCATCAGCACCACGTCATAGGGCACATCGGCCGGGCGGGCACGCACCATGTCCACCGCGATCTGGCCGTTGTCGGCCACGTCCACGCGGAACCCGGCATCGGCCAGCAGCTCGCCCGCCACCTGCTGGTTGAGCAGGTTGTCTTCGACCAGCAGGATGTGCGCACCAAACAAGGGGGCCAGCGCGTCCAGCGCCGAGCTGGCGGGGTCAATGTGGCGGCTGGTCTGTGGGGTCTGCTGGCCGAGCAGTCGCATCATGGTGTTGAACAGCATGGAGCCGTTGATGGGCTTGAGCAGCAGGTCTTCCACGCCCACGCGTTTGGCACCCTCTAGCACTTCTTCGCGCCCATAGGCGGTGACGATGACCCGCTTGGGTTGGCGTGCCAGCGGCAGCAGGGCGATGCGGCGGGCCAGCTCCAGGCCGTCCATGCCGGGCATTTGCCAGTCGAGCATGGCGATGTGGAAGCCCTGGCCAGCGCTGTCGGCGGCGCTGATGGCCGCCAGCGCAGCCGGGCCGGAGCGCACCGAGGTGACGTTGAAGCTCAGGGCGGCCAGCATTTCCGTCAGCACGGTGTTGGCGTTTTCGTTGTCGTCTACCACCAGCACGCGGCTGCCGCGCAGGTCGATGCTGGGGGCCAGGTGGCGGCTGCGTTTTTCGCCCAGGCCCAGTTTGGCGGTAAACCAGAAGCGCGAGCCCTGGCCGGGGGTGCTGTCCACGCCCACGTTGCCGCCCATCAGCGCGGCCAGGCTTTTGCTGATGGCCAGGCCCAGGCCGGTGCCGCCGAACTGGCGGGTGGTGGAGCTGTCGGCCTGGCTAAAGCTTTGGAACAGGCGGCCGATTTGCTCGGGGGTCAGGCCAATGCCGGTGTCGCGCACCTCAAAGCGCAGCAGGGTGTGGGTGGTGTGGTCGGTATCGGTGTGTTCCACGGTGCGTACCACCACGCCGATTTCGCCGCTTTCGGTGAACTTGATGGCGTTGTTGGCGTAGTTGATCAAGATTTGGCTCAGCCGCAGTGGGTCGCCCAGCAGGCTTTGCGGCACGTGGGCGGGCAGGTCGAACACCAGCTCCAGGTTTTTGGCCTGGGCCTTGTCGGCGATCACGTTGGCCACGTTCTCCAGCACCTGGTCCAGATCGAAGGCGGTGTGCTCGATGCTGAGCTTGCCGGCCTCCACCTTGGAGAAATCCAGAATGTCGTTCAGGATGCCCAGCAGGTGCTGGCCCGACTGGCGGATTTTGAGCACGTAGTCGTGTTGGCGCGGGTTCAGGTCGGTTTTGAGTGCCAGGTGGCTCATGCCGATGATGGCGTTCATCGGGGTGCGGATTTCGTGGCTCATGTTGGCCAGAAAGTCGCCCTTGGCCTGGCTGGCGGCATCGGCGGCGTCTTTGGCAATGCGCAGTTGCTCGATCAGCAGGCGCATCTCGGCCTCGGCCTGTTGCGACTCCTGAAACAGCGCTTCGCGCGACTTCTCATTGAACAGCGCGCACACACCGGCCACGGCGGCGGGGTCCGGGTGGTGCTGGAGCGCAAAGTGCAGGTGCAGGCCGTAGTTTTCGGCCTGCACAAAGGCTGCGCTGCTCTGCGCAAAGCCTAGCAGGCGCAAGGGCGCGGCAGGCAGCGGGGCGCTGGATAGGGCGGTCAGGGTGGCAAACGCGTGCGGCCCGTCGCTGTGGAACGACAGCTCGATGGCCGGGGCCTGGCCGTGCTGTAGCAGCCAGCGGCAGATGTCGGACGCACAGGCGGCCATCGGCGTGCAGCGGGTGACATCGCTGTCGCTGCGGCCCTCTACCTCCAGCAGCACTTGCAGCAGCTTGCGCCGCACTTCCAGGCACGCGGCGGGCGCGTGCAGGGCGATGCGGCCGATCCAGGCTAGTTCTTGCATTTGACAACGATGCAGCTGGCATCGTCCGTGGCTTTGCCGCCGACCCGCAGCACGGTCTCGGCAATTTGTTGGGCCGTGCCCAGGTGCACGCGGGTGCGTACCTCGGGGCTGATGGTTTCGCGGATACCGTCGGAATACAGCAGCACCACGTCATCGGCACGCAGGCTGAAGCGCTGCACGTCAGGCGTGGGAAAGCGCTCGCCCAGCACGCCGTCGCGGCAAATGCCCACCCAGGGCGTGGGGCCGATGCAGCGGATGCGGATGTTGCCGATGCCCGCCAGGCTGAATGTGCTGTGGGCCAGGTCCAGGTAGGCCAGCGCGATGGCCGCCCCCACCGTGCCCACCGCGCGCAGGTGCAGCTGGTGCAGCAGGGCGGGCAGGTCGGGGGGGTGGTGGCCCACGGTCCGCAGTTGCTCGGCCAGTTGCTGTGCCAGTGCGTGCGCCCGTTTGCCGTGGCCCGATGCGTCAATGCAGGCCAGCAGTATGCCGCCCGGCTGGGGGTGCACCACGGTGCAGTCCCCCGACACGTATTCGGGGTAGCAGGGGCGGTTGATTTCGGCGATGTCGTAGGCCAGGCCGTGCCCGCTGGCATCCTGCGCCTGGTGGGTGCGGGTGTGGGTAACCATTGACACGGCGGGGCGCTGGGGGGGCAGGCTGGCCGCGTGCTCCGCATGCGCGGCAGGCGGCAGGGTGAGCCATTTGCGCACCCGTACCCGGCAGCCTTTGCCGGGGGCGGAGTCGATGTGGAATTCGGACACCATGCGCCGCACGCCCGATAGGCCCAGGCCCAACGTGCCCGAGGAGCTGTAGTGCTCTTGCAAGGCCAGTGGGATGTCGGGAATGCCGGGGCCGGCATCTTCGGCCACCAGTTCGACGGCGGTGCGCAGGCTGGTCTGGGTGGTTTGCACGCGGATGTGCCCGCTGCCCGCGTATTTGAGGATGTTGCTGCCCAGCTCGGCCACCACGGTGGCCAGCAGCGACAGGTCTACCGGCGAGAATGCGGCCAGGCTGGGCATGCGCGCCACATCGAGTACCGCCATGCGCAGGTCAAGCGCCGATTGCAGCCGGAAAAAAGCGGTTTCTATGCCCGCGTTGCGGCCGGCAGTGCTCATGGCGGGCTGGCCGCCAGCAGGGCAAAAGCGTCTTCCATGTGCAGGCAAAACCGCAGGCCCTGCAAGTCGGTGTCGGCCTGCGCCAAAAATGCGGCAATGCCGGGTGCCAGGGCCACACACACCACCTCGGCCCCCAGAAACCCGGCCACCTGGGACAGCCGACGCACCCGCTCGAATTCATGCAGATCCAGCAGTTGCACGCCCGAGAAGTTGAAGATGGCATCGGGCAGGCGGTTGTCCACCAGCCGCTGCGAGAACTCTTGGTGCAGCGCCGCAAAGGCGGCATCGTCCATATCGCTTTGCAGGCTGACCACCAGGCAGCCCTGCACCTCGGTCATGGACGTACCACTGGGCAGGCGGGACGGCATGGGGTGGGGGCCCGCTCAGTGGCTGCTGCTGCGGGGGCGTATGGCAATGCTGCTGGCGGGCGGTGCCATGTCCATCACGCCAATCGCCCGCAGCGCCAGCTCAAACGCATCGCGCAGGGTGGCCGTGGTGCGCACCTCGCCAATCGACACGCCCAGCTCCACCATCGTGCGGGCAATCGACGGCGACACGCCAGAGATGATGGATTCGCAGCCCATCAGCCGGGTGGCCTTGGTGATCTTGATGAGCTGGTTGGCCACGCTGGTGTCCACCGAGGCTACGCCGCTGATGTCCAGCACAAACACCTTGGAGCGGCTCTCGGCGATCTTGGTCAGCGTCTTGTTCATGATCTCGGCCGTGCGCGTGGTGTCGATGATGCCCACCAGCGGCAGCAGCAAAATGCCCTCCCAGATCGGCGTGACCGGGGTGGACATTTCCATCATCGCCCGGCTGTGGTCGGCAATCCGCTCGCGGGCAATGCGGGAGATGGTGTCGATCACCAAAAACGTGTCCAGCTTGAGCTGTTTGTTGATCGACATGACCATGTCCAGCACCTGCTCTGTCGGCGTGTCGGTGCTGCGCAGGCGCTCCACAAACATCTGGAACGTCATGCTGACACCGGCAAAGTAGATGTCGTTGGGCAGCTCGATGTGGGCGTGCACCGCGCCAATGTGGGTGCGCCGGGCCACATAGAAGTCGTTGACTTCGGTGGTGAAAAATTCTTGCCAATGCCGGGTTTGCAGCTTGCTGACACGGCCCATGTTGTCGGTGTCAGGAAAGAATTGCAGGTACTCGGGCTGCTGGCGCAGCCACACATACCACTGCTCGACAAAGCTTTCCAGTTGGGGGACCAAGATACTGCCCGCTTGGCGGATGTTGTCTACATCTTGCGGGGTGATGTTGAACTTTTCAAGCAACTCGGTAGATGTCATGGCTTTCCTTGTGGATGGCTCAGCAGGAATCGAAAGTGTTACTACAGCTTAGCTGAAATCAACATTCAGTTACCACCTCTAGCCTAGGAAAACGGACGTAGTTACCCCCACTCAGGAATTTTTAAATTTATAAGAAATAGGCTGTTAGCGCACTATCTATATGCGCTTGGTGCTATTTAAATAATAGCAATCAAGGTGACCGAGGGGCCGAACTCAGGCGGCGGCTTGCAGCCCGTTTTTGAAATGTTCCCGCATGTGCTGGGCGGCCACCGGCGCGTCGTGTGCCTCCAGTGCGGCCATCAAGGCGCGGTGCTCGTCCAGCGACTCCTGGATGCGGCCCGACTTGAGCAGCGAGTTGTGGCGGTTCAGCTTCATCACTTTGCGCAAATCGAGCACCATCTGGTCGCGCCAGCGGTTGTCGGCAATCGCCAGCAGGCGCATGTGGAAGCGCTCGTTGATGGCGAAAAACAGTTCGCGGTCGTCCACGGCGGCTTCCAGCTCGGCATGCAGGGCTTGCAAATCGCCTATTTGCTCTGCCGTGGCGCGCTCGGCCACCACCCCGGCGGCATCGGATTCCAGCAGGCCTAGCAGGTGGTACACGTTGGCCAGGTCGGTTTCGGACACCTCGGTTACATAGGCACCGCGCCGCACCTTCATGGTCACCAAGCCCTCGGTAGACAGCACCTTCAGGGCTTCACGCAGAGGCGTGCGGCTGATGCCGTATTCCTCGGCCAGCTTCAGTTCGTCAATCCAGCTGCCGGGGGCTAAAGTGCGGTCAAAAATGCGCTGGCGCAGCAGCTCAGCCACTTCTTCGTAGAGTGCGCGGGGGGTCAGGGGGTTCAGGGCCATAGGCCGCATTCTATTTCCATGCTGGATGAATAATTCTGAATTTATAATTATGAATAAGATAAACTCTGCTGCAACGCAGCAAAGCCCAACCGATATGAGCCACACAGAACCTGAATTCAGCCCCGCCAGCCTCGACGCCTGGGCCAAAGCCGCCGCCAAATCGGCCCCGGGTGGTGACGTGTCGGCGCTAGACTGGCACACGCCCGACGGCATCACCGTCAAACCGCTGTACACCGCCGAAGACGTGGCGGACCTGCCGCACACCAACACTTTGCCTGGCTTTGCCCCCTACATCCGTGGCCCGCAGGCCACCATGTACGCGGTGCGCCCCTGGACCATTCGCCAGTACGCAGGCTTTTCTACCGCCGAAGAATCCAACGCCTTCTACCGCAAAGCCCTGGCCGCAGGCGGGCAGGGCGTGAGCGTGGCCTTTGACCTGGCCACCCACCGGGGCTACGACAGCGACCATCCGCGCGTCACCGGCGACGTGGGCAAGGCGGGCGTAGCCATCGACAGCGTGGAGGACATGAAGATTCTGTTCGACCAGATCCCGCTGGACAAGGTGAGCGTGTCCATGACCATGAACGGCGCGGTGCTGCCGGTGCTGGCAGGCTACGTGGTGGCCGCCGAAGAGCAGGGCGTAAGCCAGGACCAGCTCAGCGGCACCATCCAGAACGATGTGCTCAAAGAGTTCATGGTGCGCAACACCTATATCTACCCGCCCGCGCCCAGCATGCGCATCATTGGCGACATCATCGCGTACACAGCGCAGCACATGCCGAAGTTCAACTCGATCTCGATTTCGGGTTACCACATGCAGGAGGCTGGGGCCAACCAGGCGCTGGAGCTGGCTTTCACCCTGGCCGATGGCAAGGAATACGTCAAAACCGCGCTGGCCAAGGGTCTGGACGTGGACGCCTTCGCGGGCCGCCTGAGCTTCTTCTGGGCCGTGGGCATGAACTTCTACCTGGAGGTTGCCAAGATGCGCGCCGCCCGCCTGCTGTGGTGCCGCATCATGACCGGCTTTGATGCCAAAAGCCCCAAGAGCCTGATGCTGCGCACCCACTGCCAAACCAGCGGCTGGAGCCTGACCGAGCAAGACCCCTACAACAACGTGGTGCGCACCACCATCGAGGCGATGGCGGCGGTGTTTGGCGGCACGCAAAGCCTGCACACCAACAGCTTCGACGAAGCCATTGCCTTGCCCACCGAATTCAGCGCCCGGATAGCGAGAAATACCCAACTTATCATCCAGGAAGAAACCCACATCACCAGCGTGATCGACCCCTGGGCCGGCAGCTACATGATGGAAAAGCTCACCCAAGACATGGCCGATGCGGCCTGGAAGATCATCGAAGAAGTCGATGCTATGGGTGGCATGGTCCGGTGCGTGGACAGCGGCTGGGCCAAGCTGAAGATCGAAGCCGCCGCCGCCGACAAGCAAGCCCGTATCGACAGTGGCAAGGATGTGATCGTCGGCGTCAACAAGTACAAACTGAAGCTTGAGGACGCGATTGAAACCCGCGACATCGATAACGTGGCGGTGCGCGACGGCCAAATCGCCCGCCTGCAAAGTATCAAGCAAAAACGCGACCCAGCGCAGGTGGAGTCTGCGCTGGCAGCTATCACTTTGGCAGCAAAAAGCGATGGATTGGGAGGCACCGCAAGCGGTGCGGGCAACCTGTTGGCCCTGAGCATCACCGCCATCCGCGCCCGCGCCACCGTGGGCGAAGTCAGCGACGCGCTGGAAAAAATCTACGGCCGCCACCGCGCCGACACCCAAATGGTCACCGGTGTCTACGCCGCTGCCTACGACAGCGCCGAAGGCTGGGAAGCCCTGAAGGGCGAGATAGCCGCTTTTGCCGAGAAAGAAGGCCGCCGCCCCCGGGTGATGGTCAGTAAACTCGGCCAGGACGGCCACGACCGGGGTGCCAAGGTCATCGCCACCGCCTACGCCGATCTGGGCTTCGATGTAGACATGGGCCCGCTGTTCCAAACCCCCGAGGAATGCGCCCGCCAGGCGATTGAAAACGACGTGCACGCCGTGGGTGTCTCCACCCTGGCCGCAGGCCACAAAACCCTGGTCCCCGCCATCATTGCCGAGCTCAAAAAACAGGGTGCGGACGACATCATCGTCTTCGTTGGCGGCGTGATTCCCCGGCAGGATTACGAGATGTTGTATGAGGCGGGTGTGAAGGGCATTTACGGCCCGGGCACGCCGATTCCGGCCAGTGCGAAGGATGTGCTGGAGCAGATCAAGAAGGCGTGCCGGTGACCCCAGCCCAGCTGGTGCAGGCGGTGCAGGACGTGCGTATGGGCGATGCCGCCGTGCAGCGCCGCGCCATCGCCAAGTCCATCACCCTGCTCGAATCCACCCGCGCCGACCACCGCGTGCAGGCGGATGAACTGCTGACGGCCTTGTTGCCGCACACGGGGCAATCGTTCCGCCTCGGTATCAGCGGCGTGCCGGGTGTGGGTAAATCTACTTTCATCGAGGTGCTGGGCCTGCACCTGATAGCCCTGGGCCACCGCGTGGCGGTGCTGACCATCGACCCGTCCAGCACGCTGTCGGGTGGTTCCATTTTGGGTGACAAGACGCGCATGGAAATGCTGTCGGTGCACCCGCAGGCCTACATCCGCCCCAGCCCCAGCAGCGGCACGCTAGGGGGCGTGGCGTCGATGACCCGTGAGGCCATGCTGGTCTGCGAGGCGGCGGGCTATGGCGTGGTGATGGTGGAAACTGTGGGTGTCGGCCAGTCTGAAATGGCCGTGGCGGGCATGACGGATATGTTTGTGCTGATGCAGCTGCCCAATGCGGGCGACGACCTGCAAGCCATCAAAAAAGGCGTGATGGAAGTAGCCGATCTGGTAGTGGTCAACAAGGCCGACATCGACCCCCTTGCCGCCCAACGCGCCCAGTTGCAAATAACAGCCGCCATGCAGTTGCTGGGCATGTTTACCGCGCACAGCGATGCCCATTGGCGGCCCCAGGCCCTGCAACTCAGCGCGCTGGCAGGCCAGGGTATCGACAGTTTTTGGGCTGCCGCCCTGCAATTCAAACTTCTACAGACCGGCAACGGCCTGTGGGCCAGCCGCCGCCAGCAGCAGTCGCTGGCCTGGATGTGGGAGCGCGTGGACGCGGGCTTGAAGCTGGCTTTTCACCAAAACCCCGCTGTCCTTGCCCAACTACCCAGCATTCTGCAAGACGTGGCGGCAGGCCGCACCCCGGCCTCGGTTGCGGCACGAAATCTATTGTTGGCGCATATTCCATCTGCGCAAGCAGCTATTAATAACGGAGCAAATAACCCATGCAAGACATCCTCGACCAGTTAGAAGCCAAACGCCAGCAAGCCCGCATGGGCGGGGGCCCAAAGCGCATTGACGCGCAGCACAGCAAGGGCAAGCTGACGGCCCGCGAACGCATCGAGTTGCTGCTGGACGAAGGCACGTTTGAAGAGTGGGATATGTTTGTAGAGCACCGTTGCACCGACTTCGGCATGCAAGACAACAAGATTCCTGGTGACGGCGTGGTCACCGGCTACGGCATGATCAATGGCCGCCTGGTGTTCGTCTTCAGCCAGGATTTCACCGTGTTTGGCGGCGCGCTCAGCGAAGCCCATGCCGAGAAAATCTGCAAAATCATGGACCAGGCGATGAAGGTGGGCGCACCCGTCATCGGCCTGAACGACTCCGGCGGCGCGCGCATCCAGGAGGGCGTGGCCAGCCTGGGCGGCTATGCCGATGTGTTCCAGAAAAACGCCATGGCCAGCGGCGTGATTCCGCAAATCAGCATGGTGATGGGCCCCTGCGCCGGTGGCGCGGTGTACAGCCCGGCCTTGACCGACTTCATCTTCATGGTCAAGGACAGCAGCTACATGTTCGTCACCGGCCCCGAGGTGGTCAAAACCGTGACCCACGAGGAGGTAACCGCCGAGCAACTGGGCGGCGCCATCACCCACACCACCCAGAGCGGCGTGGCCGACCTGGCGTTTGACAACGATGTGCAAGCGCTGCTGATGCTGCGCCGCCTGTACAACTACCTGCCGCTGAACAACCGCGAAAAAGCCCCGGTGCGCAAGAGCGGCGACCGCGCCGACCGCATGGACTTCAGCCTGGACACCCTGGTGCCCGAGAACCCCAACAAGCCCTACGACATGAAGGAGCTGATCCATAAGACCGTGGACGACGGCGACTTCTTCGAGATCCAGCCCGAGTACGCCAAAAACATCCTCATCGGTTTCGCCCGCATGGAAGGCCAAACCGTGGGCATCGTGGCGAACCAGCCGCTGGTGCTGGCCGGGTGCCTGGACATCAAGAGTTCCATCAAGGCGGCGCGTTTCATCCGCTTCTGCGATGCCTTCAACATCCCCGTCATCACCTTTGTCGATGTGCCGGGTTTCATGCCCGGCACGGCGCAAGAGTACGGCGGCATCATTAAGCACGGTGCCAAGCTGCTGTACGCCTACGCCGAGTGCACCGTGCCCAAGGTCACCGTCATCACCCGCAAGGCCTACGGCGGCGCATATGACGTGATGGCCTCCAAGCACCTGCGCGGCGATGTCAACTTCGCCTGGCCGAACGCCGAAATCGCCGTGATGGGCGCCAAGGGCGCGGTGGAAATCATCTTCCGCGAGGACAAGGGTGACCCGGCCAAGCTGGCGGCCAAAGAGGCGGAATACAAAGCCCGCTTCGCCAATCCTTTCGTTGCCGGGGCACGTGGTTTCATTGACGACGTGATCTTGCCGCATGAGACGCGCAAGCGGATTTGCCGTTCGCTGGTGATGCTGGCGAGCAAGAAGGTGGAGAACCCTTGGCGCAAGCACGGGAACATTCCGCTGTGATGTTGAATGTGCGCCGCTGGGTGGGGTGCCGGATTGGGCTGTCTGGACGCTTTGCTGCGTGTCCCCCGGCCTGCGGCCTCCTCCTTTACCTTCGCAAAACGTCCAGACAGCCCACTCCTCAACAGGCGTGCGGAGTGCTGTTTGAGAGTCGAGCAGCCAGCACCCGCGTAGCAACGGGTGCGGTGTGCCTGTCGCAGCGAGGTAAAGGAGGAGGCCACAGGCCGGGGGGCACGAGTGGCGGCAGGTACGCCGCGCCCGTTGCGGATTCCGCCCACGGTACCCGCATCCAAAAACCAAAAAATAGGACAAATCCATGTTCACCAAAATTCTGATCGCTAACCGGGGCGAAATCGCCTGCCGCGTCATCCTCACCGCCCGCAAAATGGGCATCAAAACCGTGGCCGTGTACTCGGATGCCGACAAGGAAGCCCGCCACGTAGCGCTGGCCGACGAGGCGGTGCACATCGGCCCCGCGCCCAGCCGTGACAGCTATTTGCAGGCCGACAAGATCATCGCTGCCTGCAAGGCCACTGGTGCGCAGGCGGTACACCCCGGCTACGGCTTCCTGAGCGAGAACGCCGGATTTGCCAAACGGGTGGAAGAAGAGGGCATTATTTTCATCGGCCCCAAGCACTATTCCATTGCCGCGATGGGCGACAAGATTGAATCAAAAAAGCTAGCGGGTGCCGCAGGTGTGAACTGCATCCCCGGCGTAAACGATGCCATAGAAACGGCTGAACGCGCGGTGGAAATCGCCCAAGGCATCGGCTACCCGGTGATGATCAAGGCCAGCGCGGGCGGCGGCGGCAAGGGGCTGCGGGTGGCCTATAACGACAAAGAGGCGCTAGAGGGCTTCACCAGCTGCCGCAACGAGGCCCGCAACAGCTTTGGCGACGACCGGGTGTTTATTGAGAAGTTTGTCGAAGAGCCCCGCCACATCGAAATCCAGCTGCTGGGCGACAGCTTTGGCAATGTGATTTTTCTGAACGAGCGCGAATGCTCCATCCAGCGCCGCCACCAGAAGGTGATCGAAGAAGCGCCGTCGCCCTTCATCACCGAGGCGACCCGCAAAGCGATGGGCGAGCAAGCGGTTTTGTTGGCCAAGGCGGTCAAGTACCAAAGCGCGGGCACGGTGGAGTTTGTGGTTGGCAAGGACCAGAGCTTTTACTTCCTGGAGATGAACACCCGCTTGCAGGTGGAGCATCCGGTGACCGAATGCATCACCGGCCTGGACCTGGTGGAGCTGATGATCCGTGTGGCGGCGGGCGAGGCGCTGCCGCTGACCCAGGCCGAAGTGAAACGCGAAGGCTGGGCGATAGAGTGCCGCATCAACGCCGAAGACCCGTTCCGCAACTTTCTGCCCTCTACCGGCCGCCTGGTGCGCTTTCAGCCGCCCAAAGAAACCATGTTTGCCTCGAACACGGACCACTGGCAGGGCGTGCGAGTCGACACCGGTGTGCAAGACGGCGGCGAGATCCCGATGTTCTACGACTCGATGATCGCCAAGCTGATCGTCCACGGCACGGACCGGCTGGACGCGATTGCCAAAATGCGCGAGGCACTGAACGGCTTTGTGATTCGTGGCGTGGGCAGCAACATTCCGTTCCAGTCCGCCCTGCTGGCGCATCCGAAGTTTGTGGCGGGCGACTTCAACACCGGCTTCATCGCCGAAAACTACGCCGCAGGCTTCCGTGCCGAAGACGTGCCGCATGACGACCCCGACTTTCTGGTGGCCCTGGCCGCCTTTGTGCACCGCCGCTATCTGGAGCGGGCCAGCGGTATCAGCGGGCAGGTGGCCGGGCACGAGTTTGAAGTGGGCGAGGCTTTCACCGTGGTCTCTTTGGGCGCGGCTGGCAAGACCGAACACACCCCGGTGAGCGTGGTAGATTTTCAAGAGAAAACCGGCTCTAGCGCAGTATCTATAGGCGCTAAAAGCTATCAATTGTGTAGCAATTCACAGTTTGGCGCGGTCCGCATCCACGGCACGTGCAACGGCAAGCTATTCACCGCGCAGGTGGAGCGCGGCGGCAAGAACCCGCTGGCGCTGCGGGTCAACCACAACGGCCGCCAGCTCGATGCCCTGGTGCTAACGCCCCGCGCCGCCGAGCTCTACACCCTGATGCCGTTCAAGGCGGCCCCTGACATGAGCCGCTTTGTGCTGTCGCCCATGCCCGGTTTATTGGTGGATGTGGCGGTGGCGGCGGGGCAAAAAGTGCAGGCTGGCGAGCGCGTGGCGGTGATCGAGGCCATGAAGATGGAAAATGTGCTGTTCGCCATCCACGATGGCGTTGTAGATGCGGTGTTGGCCACCAAGGGAGAATCGCTCTCTGTAGACCAGCCGATTGTTCGTTTTCTTTGAGAAATTGCCATGAATACTTTGACCCAAGAGCGCCCCGTGACCCTGCACCGTCCCAAGGCCGCCCCCGTCGTTACCACCACCGATGAGCGCTGGCCGCTGGCCGCTGTGGAGGCGCTGTTTGAGCTGCCGTTTCTGGATTTGATGCACCGTGCCCAAACCGTGCACCGCGAAAACTTCCCCCAGGGCGACGTGCAACTGTCCACCCTGTTATCCATCAAAACCGGCGGCTGCCCCGAAGACTGCGGCTACTGCCCACAGTCGGTGCACTACGACACAGGGGTCAAGGCCACCAAGATGCTGGGCGTGGACGTGGTGGTGGCAGCGGCTAAGGCCGCCAAAGAAGCCGGTGCCACCCGCTTCTGCATGGGCGCGGCCTGGCGCAGCCCCAAAGACCGTGACGTGGACAACGTGGCCGAGCTGGTCAAGGCCGTGAAGGCCCTGGGCATGGAAACCTGCGCCACCCTGGGCATGCTGGAAGACGGCCACGCCGCCCAGCTCAAAGACGCGGGCCTCGACTACTACAACCACAACCTCGACACCGCACCCGACTTTTACGGCGACATCATCGACACCCGCGTCTACCAAGACCGGCTGGACACCCTGAACCGCGTGCGCGGCGCAGGTGTGAAGGTGTGCAGCGGCGGCATCGTCGGCCTGGGCGAAACCCGGGCCCAGCGCGCCGGGCTGATTGCCCAACTGGCCAACCTACAGCCCAGCTACCCAGAATCCGTGCCGGTCAACAACCTGGTGCGCGTAGAAGGCACGCCGCTGGCCGACACGCCACCGCTGGACCCGCTGGAATTTGTGCGCGTGATCGCCGTGGCCCGCATCACCATGCCCACCACCCGCGTGCGCCTGTCTGCCGGTCGCCAGCAAATGGGCGAAGCCGTGCAGGCCATGTGCTTCCTGGCCGGGGCCAATTCCATCTTCTATGGCGACAAGCTGCTGGTCACCGGCAACCCCGATGTGGAAGCCGACCGCAGCCTGCTGGCCAAGCTGGGCCTGCCCACCAGCGGCATGCTGGCCCAGGCGTAACGGGCATGGCGCGCCCCTTCAAGGTGCTGGGCATCCAGCAAATCGCCATTGGCGGGCTGGACAAACAACGCCTGCGCACCCTGTGGGTGGACATGCTGGGGCTGGAAGTCACCGGTAACTTTGTCAGCGAACGCGAGAACGTGGATGAAGACATCTGCGCCATCGGCAGCGGCCCGTTCAAGGTTGAGGTCGATCTCATGCAGCCGCTGGACCCGGACAAGAAACCCGCCGTCCACACCACCCCGCTGAACCATGTGGGCCTGTGGATCGACGATTTGCCGATGGCGGTGGCGTGGCTCACCGCGCAGGGCGTGCGCTTTGCCCCGGGCGGTATCCGCCAGGGCGCGGCGGGTTTTGACATCTGCTTCTTGCACCCCAAGGCCAGCGCCGAATTCCCGATTGCCGGGGAGGGCGTGCTGGTCGAGCTGGTGCAGGCCCCGCCCGAGGTGGTGACCGCGTTTGCACGGCTGGCAGGTTGATTTTTATATTGCTATAAAATTAATAGCTGCTTCCGCATGTTCTATATGCGCTAGCGGCCTAAAATGCACCTAGACCTTGCCGACGGGGTGGGTGTTGTTTAAATCGGTGGCGGTGCGCAGCATCTCGGCCACGCCGTCGCCGTCATCATCGGCAAAGTCGGTGGCGATGGTTTGGAACTGCCCGTCGATGGCGCTGAAGGCGTCCACGATGTCGGGGTCAAAGTGCGTTGCCCGGCCCTTGTGGATGATGTCGCGGGCCTCTTCGTGGCTGAAGGCGCGTTTATAGACGCGTTTGCTGATCAGCGCGTCGTACACGTCGGCCAGCGCCATGAGCCGGGCCGAAATCGGGATCGCATCGCCTCGCAGCCCCTGCGGGTAGCCCGAGCCGTCCCACTTTTCCTGGTGGCTCAGGGTAATTTCCTTGGCGTAGCGCAAGAAGGGCATTTGCTGGCCCTCCTCTTCCTCGGCATGCACCAGCGCGGCATGGCCCAGCGTGGTGTGGGTTTTCATGATCTCGTATTCGCCGTCGTCGAGCTTGCCGGGCTTGAGCAAGATACGGTCGGGGATGCCGACCTTGCCGATGTCGTGCAGCGGGGCCGATTTGTACAGCGACTCAATCGCCGCATCGCTCAGCTCGGACGCAAAACGCGGGTGGTTTTGCAGGTGGATGGCCAGCGCCTTGACGTATTTTTGCGTGCGGCGCAGGTGGTTGCCGGTTTCGTTGTCGCGGGTTTCGGCCAGCAAGGCCATGGCGCGCACCGTGATGTCCTGGATGGCAACGATCTCGCGGGTGCGTTTTTGCACCTCTTGCTCCAGGTAGCGGCTCTGGTTTTGCAGAAAGTCGCGGGCCAGCTTGAGTTCGATGTGGTTGCGCACCCGGGCCATCACCGTGGCCGGGCTGATAGGCTTGGTGATGTAGTCCACCGCGCCCATGTCGAGGCCGATTTTCTCGTCCTCAGTGGCGCTCATGGCGGTCAGGAAGATCACCGGAATATCGGCCGTGTTGGGGTCGGCGCGCAGGCGGCGCAGCACCTCGTAGCCGTCCATGTCGGGCATCATGATGTCGAGCAGGATCAGGTCGGGGCGGCCGTCGGCGCTGGCAATTTTCAGGGCCCGCTCGCCACTGGGGGCCAGCTTGACGCGGTACTCGGTGCGCAGCAGGCTGCTCATCAGCGACAGGTTGTCTGGCGTGTCGTCTACGACCAGTACGGTGCGCTTTTCGCCCGGATCCAGTGGATTGCTCATAGTGGGTGTCCTGGTTCAATGCGGCAGCGGTTGGCTATGCATGGGGGGGTTATTGGACTTTGAGGCCGTTCAGCTGCCAGGCTGAGCGGTTGTAATAGATCTCGTTGTGTAGCACCGGCACTGCGTCAAACGGGTAGACGATGAACAGCGGACCTTTCTCGCGCACCGGCATCGGCTTGCCGTTCATCAGGCGGGCCACGATGGGGTCAAACTTGTTGGCATCTTCAAACGGGATGTCGGTTTTGTAGTCGTTTAGCGCAATGGCCACAATTTTGCTGCCTTTGGCCCCGGCAGCGGCCAGCACGTCACGCAGCAGCGGGCCGGTAAAACTCATGGGCTTGGGATACCACGGGGTTTGGGTGGTAATGGTCTTCTGCGGCAGCTTCTCCAGCATCGGCATGTCGAAGCTGGCATGGGCACCGTTATTGGCCTGGGTGACGGCTCCACTGACGGTGAGTACAACATTGCCGACCGGCTTGTCCAGGGCCATAGCAGCGGCGCTCCACAGGGCGATGGTGGCAACACATATCCGTGCGCTGCACGATGAAAATCGCATGCTGTGTTTCCCTGTAATTGCCCCTGTGAGGGAGGCTGATAGTGTCGCAATTTGTTACGGTCAACTATAGCAAGGGATGCCGGTGCGGTGTGGGGTAAACCACTGCTTTGTGGTGCCTGTTTGTGTTCAGGGGACTGGCGTGGCGCGCTGGGCGCGGGCTCGGGCCAGGGCTGCGGCGATGGCGGCTTTTTTGGGGTCGATGGCGGGCGTATCCACGGCTGCGGGGGGCGCTAATTCTTCGGGGTTTTTAGGGCTCTGCCGCTTATCTGTATTGAGTCTGTCGCTATGGTTAGCGTAGCGGGTGCGAGCGTGCTCGGCCTCAGCGTCGGACCATGCGTTCCAGCCGGTGTGGCTGCCGCTGGCATTCAGCATCTGGATGCAGTCCACCGGGCAGGCGGGCAGGCAGAGTTCGCAGCCGGTGCAGTGCGCGGGGATCACGCTGTGCATGCGTTTGTTGCTGCCAAATATCGCGTCGGTGGGGCAGGCTGCAATGCACAGGGTGCAGCCTATACACCACGCCTCGTCGATCACCGCCACGGTGCGCACGGCTTCCTCGCCAAAGGCGGGGTTCAACGGCAGTGCAGGCTGGCCGGTCAGGGCTGCCAGCCGGGCAATGCCCTCGGCCCCGCCGGGGGGGCATTGGTTGATGGGGGCCGCGCCTTGCGCAATCGCCAAGGCGTAGGCCGCGCAGTCCGGGTAGCCGCAGCGCGTGCACTGGGTTTGTGGCAGGGCGGCGTTGATGCGTTCGGCCAGCCCGGATGCGGTGGGTGCTGGTAACAGGATCAGACCTTACGCTTGGCGGTTTTCTTTACCGGCAGCTTGGCCGAGGCGTGCGGGGCGGTTGCCACGGCTTCGGCCATCGTCACGGCCGGCACGGGCACTACGGCGGCAGGTTTGCTATCGGCTACCGTCACGGTGCCGGTGTTGTGCGCCTTGATGAAGGCCTTGACCTCGGGGTACACCACATCGCGCCAGCGGCGGCCACTGAAGATGCCGTAGTGGCCTGCGCCTTCGGCTTCCATGTGGTGCTGCTGGTTGGCGGGGATGCTGCTGCACAGGTCGTGTGCGGCACGGGTCTGGCCAGAGCCGGAGATGTCGTCCAGCTCGCCCTCTACCGTCAGCAGTGCGGTGGTGGTGATGTCTTGCGGCTTGACCAACTCCAGCGTGCCGTCCACGCCACGCACGCTCCAGGTGCCGTGCACCAGATTGAAGTTTTGGAACACGATGGCGATGGTTTCCAGGTAGTAGTGCGCATCCATGTCCAGTACGGCGTTGTATTCGTCGTAGAACTTGCGGTGTACTTCTGCGCTCAGGTCGTCGCCCTTGACCAGGTCTTTGAAGTAGTCGAAGTGGCTTTTGGCATGGTGCTGGGGGTTCATGGCCACAAACCCGGAGTGCTGCAAAAAGCCAGGGTAGACCTTGCGGCCCGCGCCGGGGAAGCTGGCGGGTACTTTGTAGATCACATTGTTTTCAAACCACTCGTAGCCCTTGTTCATGGCCAGGTTGTTCACGGCGGTGGGCGATTTGCGGGCGTCGATGGGGCCGCCCATCATGGTCATGGTCAACGGGGTGAGTTCGCCGCGCGAGGCCATCAGCGACACGGCAGCCAGCACCGGCACGGTGGGCTGGCAGACGCTCATTACGTGGCAGTTGCCGTAAATGCCTTGCAGGTGGCGGATGAACTCCTGCACGTAGTTGACGTAGTCGTCGAGGTGGAATTCACCTTCGCTCAGCGGCACCAGGCGGGCGTTTTTCCAGTCGGTGATGTAGACCTTGTGGTCTTTCAGCATGGTTTTGACGGTGTCGCGCAGCAGCGTGGCGTAGTGGCCGGACAGCGGGGCCACGATCAGCACGGCGGGCTGGCCCTTGAGCTGGGTCAGGGTGTGGATGTCGTCGGTGAAGCGCTTGAAACGGCGCAGTTCGCAAAACGGCTTGTCGATTTCCACCCGTTCATGGACCGCCACCTGGGTGCCGTCTACGTCGATGGTTTGCAAGCCAAAAGCGGGCTTTTCGTAGTCTTTGCCTAGGCGGTATAGCAGGTCGTAGCCCGCCGACACGCGTTGTGACATGGCATTTTTGCCCAGCGGCGACAGCGGGTTGCTGTAGAGCTTGGAAGCGGCTTGCGCAAAATCAGCAAACGGCTCCATCAATGCGCGTTGGGTTTCGTAGATTTGGTAGAGCATGGCGACCTAAACGTGGGGGAAAGAAATGTTGCAGTGCAATATAGCAGTGGAAGAGGGCGATTTATTGGAGTGATAACACCAATATGGCGCACCCTCATGCCTGTTTTAGGTGCGATGGGACTCAGAATTCTTAAAGCAAGCCGGATGCGATGTTGATCGTCAACGCCAGCAGCGTGGTGTTGAAAACGAAGGCCAGCACGCAGTGCAGCAGCCCGGTGCGGCGCATGGCCGAGCTGGTAAAGCCCACGTCGGCCGTCTGGCCCGAGGTGCCGATGATGCAGGCAAAGTACATAAAGTCGCCGTAGTCGGGCGTGTCGGTGCCCGGAAACGCCAGGCCGTCTGGCTGCTTGCGGGCGCGGTTGGCGTAAAAGTCGTGGGCGTAGTGCAGGGCAAACATCACATGGGTAAACGCCCACGAGGTGGCGATGGTCAGGCTGGTGAGGCCAATGTGAGCGTAGCGCAGGCTGCCGTGCAGATCCTTGGCCACCGCCAGTTCGGCCACGATGGCCCCCAGCGTGGCCAGCGCGGCCAGCACCACCAGGGCCAAAATGGTCAGCCGCCCTTCGTCTTGCTGTTGGGCGCGCTTGCGGATGGTGTCAACGTCGGCCCGCAGCATCATGCGCGCGGCCAGCAGCAGGTACAGGCAGGCAAACACGTTCCAGCCAATGACCAGCCGCGTCACGGTGAGCAGGTCCGGCACTTCCGCTAGCCCCAGCGTGGCCAGCACGCCCACCATTCCGGCGGCAAACAGGCGGGGCCGGATGCGGATATGGCGCAGAAGCGCGGAGCGGCGGGGGGCATGCATGGGTACGATTTTAGGGGCTCCATACCGCCCTGGCTTGGCTTGACGGGGGCGTTTATCCAGACGAAAACACCGGTAGCTGCGCTACTATCGTTCCACCCAGTTAACCAGGCGGCACACCAGTATGGACAGCAATAACAGCGTGAAATTCGCCGACAGCGCCGCGCAACCCGGCCAGTCGGGCCGAGCCTCGCGTTCCAGGCCGCATGGGGCGCGGCGGCGCTGGTCGGCGGTACTGTGGGCTCTGCTGTTTGCGGCGCTGGGCTTGTTTCTGGTGGGGCATTACCCGGTGGCTCCCTGGGCCGTGGGCCTGGTGTTTGTGGCCTGCTGCGTGGCTTTTTTTGTCTGGCCCGACAGCTGGTTGGTTGCCGTGCCGCTGCTGCTGCCGCTGATTGGTTTTGCGCCGTGGACCGGCTGGATCACTTTTGAAGAACTGGATCTGCTGGTGCTGGCGGCGGCGGTGGGAGGCTATGCGCGCTTGGCCTGGCCCCCGGCCGGTGCTGTGCCGGTGGCCCGCCAACCGCGCAGTTCGGCGGGCGCATGGCTGCTGGCCGTGCTGTTTGCGGCCTCTACGTTGGTGGCCCTGTGGCGTGGAGTGGCCGATGCGGGGGGCTTCAGTTTTGGCTGGTACCAGGGCTACCACGAGCCGATGAACAGCGTGCGCCTGGCCAAAAGCTTTTTTCTTGCCCTGCTGGTGATACCGCTGTGGCGGGCTGCGGTGGTGCGCCGGGGCACGCAGGCATCGACCTGGCTGGCGGTTGGCCTGATGCTGGGGCTGGCGGCTGCATCTTTGGCTGCGGTGTGGGAGCGGATGGCCTTTGTGGGCCTGTTCAACTTTTCTACCGATTACCGCACCACGGCGCTGTTTTGGGAGATGCACGTGGGGGGCGCGGCGCTGGACGGGTTTTTGGCCCTGCTGTTGCCGTTTGTGCTGCGCGAGCTGTTCGTGGCGCACTCCACCCGCCGCTGGGGAGCCGTGGTGGCGTGCCTGGCTTTGGCGGCCTATGCCAGTTTGACGACGTTTTCACGCGGGGTGTATCTGGCGGTGCCCGTGGGCTTGGCCGTGACAGTGGCCTTGTGCGTGCTGAACGCACGCCGCAGTGCCACCACCACCACAACTACCGCCATAGGGGGCGCAGCTCCGCTGAGTCTGGGTGCGGGGGCGGTGCTGGTGGTTTTGTTTGCTGCCGCGATTTTGTGGGTTTTTCCGTCTAGCGGATACCGAGGGCTGCTGGCCTTGCTGGGGGCTGCGGCGGTGCTGATGCCGCTGGCCGGTGTGCTGCGCCGTTTCAAGGTGGGTGACTGGAGCGTCGCGTTGTTTGCCGGTGTGCTGCTCAGTCTGGCGGTATGGGCAGGGACGATGCTGGGTTCCAAGGGCTCGTACCTGGGCTACGGTATCTGCCTGCTGTTGGCGCTGGGCTTGCTGTTTGCCAGCCGCAAAACCGCCGTGGCGGTGCCGGGCCAGCGGGTCCGCGTGGGCCTGGCAGCGCAGCTGGCGATGGCTGCTTACTTGGCGGTGCTGGTGGCGACATGGCAGGTGGCTGCGCACTGGGGCTATGCGCGGGGCGGCGAGGCGATGCTGTTGGTCGCTGCGGGTTTTCTGTTGCTGGCAGTGGTGTCGGGGGCTACTCCCAAAGCTTTGTGGCCCGCCAGTACCCGCTGGCATGCCACGACCTGGGCGGGCATGGTGGTGGCGGGGGGCATTGTGGGTGTTTTTGGCGGCGGCGCGTATATGGGCGAACGCTTCTCCACCACCCACAATGACCTGGCCAACCGTGTGACCCACTGGGAGCAAGGCTGGAACATGCTCACCGCCCCGCTAGACCCGGTGCTGGGCAAGGGCATGGGCCGCTACCCGGCCAGCTACTACCTGACCGGCGCCGGGACCGAACATCCGGGCGACTACCGGCTGAAAAATGAGAACGGAAACAACTATCTGGTGCTGGGCGGTGGCCAGCAAAAATACATGGGCTGGGGTGAAATTCTGCGCGTCTCGCAACGCATGCGTGCGCCAGAAGGCCCGGTCACGGTGGGCTTGCGGGTGCGCACGGCATCGGCCATCAGCCTGCACCTGGAGGTGTGTGAAAAGCATTTGCTCTACAACGGCACTTGCTTTATCGGCGGGGCCGCTGTCAAGCCCATGCCGGGTGTTTGGCAAACGCTGCGGATTCCTTTGGCGGGCAAGCCATTGGCCGGCAGCGGCGGGGTTGCGCCTCGGCTGGTGGTTTTTTCGATTGCCACCGGCACCCCTTTGGGACTGCTGGACGTGGACAACCTCCAACTGACGGGCCCTGACGGCCGTGAGCTGCTGGACAACGGCGACTTCACAGAGGACCTGCAACGCTGGTTTTTCTCCAGTGACCGCAACCATATGCCGTGGCACATCAAAAATCTGTTCATGAACGTGCTGTTTGACCAGGGCGCTGTGGGCTTGCTACTGTTCTCGGCCATGTTGCTGGCCGCCCTGTGGCGGGTGTCTGTGGGCTCCGCCAAAGACCACCCCCTGGCACCGGGCATAGGTGGCGGCCTGGTCGGCTTTGTGCTGGTGGGCCTGTTTGACAGTCTGGTCGATGTGCCGCGCCTCGCGTTTGTGTTTTATCTGGTGCTGCTGCTGGGCTTGACGGTGCGCCAAACCACTGCTGCTAGGCCTCCCTTGCCCAGCCGCTCCACGCGGGTATGAGCAGCCTGCGCCTGCGCATCCTCGGTGTGCTCACCCTGCTGCTGTGCGTGGTGGGTGCGGCCAGCTTTGTGGCCAGCTCGGCCTTGTTGGATCGCAGTATGGCTACGTACGAGCAGCGGGCCGGGCAAGAGCAGTTTTTGCGGGTTGCGCTGGGTTTACGCCAAGAGGTGGCCGCACTGGTGCGCACGGTACGGGACTATGGCATCTGGGATGACACCGCCCAGCATCTACAGCATGCCAATCCGGTCTATTTGGCGCAGAGCTATACGGTGGACTCGCTGCGCAATATCGATGTGGACTACGTGGCGTTTTTGACCTTGGATGGGCAGCTCCACTCCAGTGTGGACGTGCGCAGCGGGCAGGTGGTACCACTGCGGGCGGATGATGCTGCCGTGCTGGCGGCGGCGACAGCCCTGCTGGCCCTGGCTCCGGCTGTACGGGAGTTGGGTGGCGATTTCAAGCGGTCGGTGGATGACCTGCCGGTGTTGCTGGTGTTTAGTCCAGTGCGTTTGCGGGTGGGCACCACCCCTACGGTGGGCTGGATGGTGATGGGGCGGGTGTGGCATGCGCAACGCTTGACCCAGTTGGAGCGGCTGACCGGGGCACAGTTCCATCTTCAAGGTCCGACCGGGGCGGCACGGAATACGACCCACCCGACTGTATTGACGGATGCCAGCGGTGCAAGTCCGATGCATTTGGTGGTTGACACCTCTTTGGGCTTCAATGGACAAAAAAACACTTGGCAAGGCCTGCTGCTGGCCAACGCGCTGATTTTGGTGGTGCTGGGCGTGCTGGCCGTGGTGGTGCTGCTAGACCGGCTGGTGCTCAAGCGGCTGGGCCAGTTTGCCCAGCTGGCACGCAGCCAGCGCACCACCGATGCCGCCCTGCTACAGCCCTGGCCGGTGCGCGGCAACGACGAACTCGACGACCTGGCCCTGTCGCTCAACACGATGGTGTTGGCCTTGGGCGCGGCCCGCATGGGGCTGGAGCGGGATGTGCGCACCGACGCACTGACCGAACTGGGCAACCGCCGCCTGCTGTACGAACAGCTCGACCATTTGCTGGCCCAACAGCACCGCCAGCCCGGACTGATCCTGGCCGTACTGCTGGTGGACCTGGACGACTTCAAACTCATCAACGATTCTCTGGGCCACGATGCAGGCGACTTTTTGCTGATCTCCATCGCCCGCTCGCTGGAGCAACTGGTGTGCGGCAGCGATGTGGTGGTACGCCTGGGCGGCGATGAATTTGCGCTGCTGTATGTGGCCCAGTCGGACGAGCTGGGGGTGCGCCACTTTGCCGAGCGGGTGCAGGAGGCGATTGCCCAGACCCGTGTCTACCAGGGCTCCAGCCTCACCGTGAGCTGCTCCATCGGTGTCAGCTACGCCTGCGGCCAGGCCGATAAAGACAGCCTGATCCGCAACGCCGACCTGGCCATGTACGACGCCAAACAGGCCGGCAAAGGCCGTTGCAGCTTCTACACCGATGCCATGCTGGGCAATGTGCAAGAGCGCATGCTGCTGGAGCAAAAACTGCGCGAATGCCTGCGGCTGGACCGGCTGGAGGTGTGGTTCCAGCCCATCGTCGATGCCCGCACCGGCGCGGCCCCGATGCTAGAAGCCCTGGCCCGCTGGCCGTTGGAGGGCGGCGGTTTTTGCCCGCCCGGCAAGTTCATCCCGGTGGCCGAAGAGTCGGGCCTGATCATGGCGCTGGGCATGTCCATCGCCCGCAAAGTGGTGGCCGCCATGCCGGCGCTGCTGGCGTTGAACCCGCAGCAGATCGTCAACATCAACCTGTCGGCCAAGCAGCTGATGAGCACCACGCTGGTCCATGAGATGTGCGCCCTGGTGGATAGCCACGGCGTGCCCCGGGCCTGCGTGCATTTCGAGCTGACCGAATCGGCCGTGGCCAAAGATGTGGAGCTGGCCAGCCTGCACATGGCCAACCTGGCGCAAGCGGGGTTTCACCTGCATCTGGACGATTTTGGCACCGGCTACTCGTCGCTGCACCGGCTGCAGACGCTGCCGTTTTCCACCCTCAAACTGGACCGCTCGTTTGTTATCCAAGTAGGCTTTGGCGATGTGCGGATTGCCAAAATCATTCTGGCGCTGGGGGCTGAGCTGGGCATGGACGTGATTGCCGAAGGGATCGAGACCGAAGCCCAGCGCGACCGCCTGCTGGCCCTGGGTTGCCACTTCATGCAAGGCTACTGGCACGCCCGGCCCATGCCGTTGGTGGAGGTGTTGGCTTGGCTGGAGGGGCGGGTAGTGGAGATCTAACGAGTGCTATATTTTATATAGCTTATTGCGCCGGTGGAGTATGCGCTATCGGTCAATTAGATGCTGAATTATCTAGTCGATGGCAGCCTGGCAGGAGTTCTGTCTTCATTGGGGTACAGTGCCAGCGGCTTAGGTTCAGTGAATACAGCGAACCCGGTGGTCAACACCACAGCGGTGATAACAATTGTGGACGAGCGGGGGGCGGCTTGCGCAAGGTGATACGGCTCCCGCCATTAGAGAAATAAACCATGCAAATTGAAGCGATTCGGCTCAAGAATTTTCGCGCTTTTCAAGATGTCAACCTGCGCGACATACCGCGTTTTTGCGTGCTGGTGGGGGCCAATGGCAGCGGCAAGAGCACGCTGTTTTCGGTGTTTGCCTTTTTGCGCGATGCAATGGCCACCAATGTGACGGCTGCGCTGGGCCGGTTGGGCGGTAGCCGAGGATTTGAGGAGGTGCGCAGCCGGGGCTCCAGTGGGCCGATTGAAATCGAATTAAAGTTGCGCACCACATCTCCTATCGGGCGCAGCCAGCTCATCACCTACGAACTGCATATTGACGAACACAAAGGCCGTCCGGTTGTCGGGCTAGAAATTTTGCGTTATCGCAGGGGGAGCCACGGCAAGCCTTGGCATTTCTTGGAGTTCTCAAACGGTGTGGGCGAAGCCGTCACCAATGAGTTGGATACGGTGACCGACGAGAGTCAGCTCAAACGCGAACAACAAACGCTCAAGAGCCCAGATATTTTGGCGATTAAGGGCTTGGCGCAGTTTGAGCGCTTTCCGGCGGTGGTAGCACTGGGTAATTTGATTGAGAACTGGCATCTGTCGGACTTTCACATCAGCCGTGCACGGCCCGAGGCGGATGCAGGTTATGCCGAGCACTTGTCGCGTGAAGGTGAAAACCTGTCTTTGGTGGTGGAGTATTTGTACAAGAACCACCCTGCTGTTTTTCAGCGAGTATTAGATAGGCTGCGAGCGTGCGTACCTGGTATCAGCAAGGTGGAGGCGAAGACGACGGAGGAAGGGCGGGTGCTATTGAAGTTCCAGGACGGCGCCTTTGAAGACCCGTTTTTAGCCCGTTACGTATCCGATGGAACCATCAAGATGCTGGCCTATTTGGTGCTGTTGTTTGATCCGTCGCCGCATCCTTTGCTGTGCGTGGAGGAGCCTGAGAACCAGCTTTACCCGTCGCTTCTATGGGATTTGGCGGAGGAATTTCGCAGCTATGCCGAGCGTGGAGGGCAAGTGTTTGTAACTACCCATTCGCCTGACTTTCTAAATGCAGTGCATTTGGATGAAGTGTTTTTGTTGGTCAAAAAAGAGGGCTACACCGGCGTCCATCGGGCGAAGGACGATGCACAACTCAAGGCTTATGTAGATGAGGGTGATCAGTTGGGTTACCTCTGGAATAGCGGGTTGTTTGCCGGGGTCCATCCTTGACCGCGCCCGGTATTGCGCATCTGGTGTTTTTTTTGGAGGGGCCGTCCGAGCAAGACTTTTTGAAAGCTTTCTTGCCTGCGTTTTTGCCAGCGCACATCCATGTGCACTACCAGGTATTCCAAGGCAAACAAGACATGGAAAAACGCTTGGCATTGCGCATACGGGGATGGCGCCAAGCCAATACCTGCTTTGTTGTACTGCGCGATCAGGACAGTGGGGACTGTGTTGCCATTAAAAATGGACTGCAACAGCTATGTGCATCGGCGGGCCATCCCCATGCCGTGGTGCGCATTGCTTGCAAGGAGCTGGAAACTTTTTTTGTCGGCGATTGGATGGCCGTTGCTTTGGCGTTTGAGATCCCGGCTTTAGCCAAATTGGGTGCTAAAGCCATGTACCGGCATCCGGACGTGCTGGGCAGCCCTTCGGCTGAGCTGAAGAAACATATTGCGCAGTACCAAAAGCGCGATGGCGCTCGGCGTATTGGCCCCCATTTGGATCCCGCTCGTAATAAGTCTCCGAGCTTTGGGGCGTTTATGCGCTCGATCCAGCAGATTGCCGCTGCAACTGGTCCAGCTCCACCAATGTATTCGCATTGAAAAACGCTTGCGCATCGCCAAACGGCACGCGCACGCAGTGGTGCTGCGCCATCCACTGGCCCACCTTGCGGCCGCCTGCTGCCAAGAATGCCGCCAGACTATCCCGCAAGTCGGTGCGCAGCAGGCAGAAAACGGGTTGCAGGCGCTGCACGCCACTCTCGTCGGGTGCAGTGGCCACCACGATGTCGGCTTGCACAGCGGCTAAGCACGCTACCAGATCCAGCGGAAACAGCGGTGCATCGCAGGGCACAGTGGCCAGATAGGGCGTGGTGCAGTGGGCCAGTCCGGCCAGCATGCCTGCCAGCGGCCCGGCAAACTCCACATCGGCATCCGGCCAGACCGGCACGCCCAACGCGGCGTAGTCGGCTAGATGGCGGTTGGCGCTCAGCATCAGGCCATCGACCTGTGGCCGCAGCCGTTCCAGTGCGTACTGCGCCAGCGGCTGGCCGTGGAAGTCTTGCATGCCCTTGTCCACCCCGCCCATGCGTGTGGCCCGGCCTCCGGCCAAAACCAGGCCGGTGATGTGCGGGAGCTCAACCACCGATGTAGCTCATTTCCACCCGCCGTGCGCCCTGGCCGGTGTCAGCGGGCAGGGCGGCGCGCAGGGCGGAATAGCGGTCGCTGCGGCCTTGCCAAATACCTTGGACGGCGGCGGCCAGGTGGTCGTCGGTCGCGTTGCCGCGCAGCAGATCGCGCAGGTCGTGGCCTTGGGCGGCGAACAGGCACAGGTACAGCTTGCCGTCGGTGGACAGGCGGGCGCGGCTGCAGTCGGCGCAGAAGGCCTGGGTCACGCTGCTGATTACGCCCACCTCGCCGCTGCCGTCGGCATAGGCCCAGCGCTGGGCGGTTTCACCCGGCGCGGTGGGGGCCAGTGGGCGCAGCGGCCACTGGGTTTGCAGGGTCTGGATGACCTCAGAAGAGGGCACCACCTGGTCCATACGCCAGCCGTTGGTGGCACCTACATCCATGTATTCGATGAAGCGCAGGGTGCTGCCCGTGCCCTTGAAGTGCCGGGCCATCGGCAGGATTTCATGCTCGTTGGTGCCGCGCTGCACCACCATGTTGACCTTGATGTGGGCCAGCCCGGCCCTGTGCGCGGCCTCTAGCCCGTCCAGCACGTCGCGCACCGGGAAGTCCACGTCGTTCATCTTGCGGAAGATGGCATCGTCAAGTCCGTCCAGGCTGACGGTCAGGCGCTGCAGGCCTGCGTCTTTCAGGGCCTGGGCTTTGCGGGCCAGCAGCGCGCCGTTGGTGGTCAGGGTCAGGTCCAGCGGTTGGCCATCCGGTGTGCGCAGGGCGGCTAGCTGGGCGATCAAGACCTCGATGTTTTTGCGCAGCAGCGGCTCGCCACCGGTGAGGCGGATTTTGCGCACACCCTGGGCTACGGCGACGCGGGCCACGCGGGTGATTTCCTCGAAACTGAGCAGTGCGCTCTGCGGCAGGTAGGGGTAGTTTTTGTCGAACACCGCCTTGGGCATGCAGTAGCTGCAACGGAAGTTGCAGCGGTCGGTGACGCTGATGCGCAGGTCGTGCAGCGGGCGGTGCAAGGTGTCCAGCAGCGGGCCATCCACCGGCGTGGCCGAGCGCAGCGCCTGCGTGGCTTGATTGCGCTGGTCCAGCAGTGGGATGACGCGGCGCAGCATGGCTTTAGAACGTCAGCGCCACGGGCTGGCCGGGGGGCGGGGTCTGCATAGCGCCGATCTGCGCGGCCTGCGCAAAACCGGCTTCATGGAAGGCGGCCAGCACGGCGGGCGCTACGTCTGGGCTGCAACTGACCAGCAGGCCACCGCTGGTTTGCGGGTCGGTGATGAGGGCTTTGAGCCAGTCGGCACCGGTCCATTGCACCTGGCCGCCATAGCCTTCCCAGTTGCGGGCCGAGGCACCGGTGGCAATGCCTTGCTGGGCAAAGGCTACGGCGCTGGGGATCAGGGGTAGGGCGTTGGTATCCACCTGGGCCGACAGGCCGGAGCCCCGGCACATCTCCAGTAAGTGCCCGGCCAGGCCGAAGCCAGTTACGTCGGTCATGGCGTGCAGGCCGTCAATTTGCGCCAGCGCAATGCCAACCTTGTTCAGCTGGGTGGTGTGGTGCAGCATCTCGGCATAGCCCGCCGCGTCCAGCAGGCCTTTTTTCAGCGCTGCCGACAAAATGCCTACGCCCAGCGGCTTGCCCAGCACCAGCACGTCGCCCGGCCGCGCATCGGCGTTGCGGCGCACTTTGTCGGGGTGTACCAGACCCAGGCCGACCAGGCCGTAGATGGGTTCCAGCACGTCGATGGAATGGCCGCCTGCAATCGGAATACCCGCCTCGCGGCAGACGGCAGCGCCACCTGCCAGCACCTGGCCAATCACTTCGGGCGGCAGCTTGGCGATGGGCATGCCCACCAGCGCCAGCGCCATGATGGGTGTGCCGCCCATCGCGTAGATGTCGCTCAGGGCATTGGTGGCGGCGATGCGGCCAAAATCAAAAGCATCGTCCACGATGGGGGTGAAGAAGTCTGTGGTGGCTACCAGTGCCTGGGTCGCGTTGAGGCGGTACACGGCGGCATCGTCGCTGGTCTCGGTGCCTACCAGCAGTTCGGGT
This sequence comes from Rhodoferax sp. LB1P47, assembly GCF_056521445.1. Classification (NCBI taxonomy): domain Bacteria; kingdom Pseudomonadati; phylum Pseudomonadota; class Betaproteobacteria; order Burkholderiales; family Comamonadaceae; genus Rhodoferax; species Rhodoferax sp. LB1P47. Next base: position 48,882 of record NZ_JBWMAU010000017.1, read on the forward strand.
GGCACCAGGCCTTGGGGTGCGCGTGCCAAAATCTCAGCCAACAAGCCGGGGGCAATCTTGCACCCGCAGCCGCCACCGTGCGAAAACTGGGTCAATGCAATGGGTTCTGAAATCGTGGTCATAAGTGGTTCGATTGTGCCAGCCGAGGTTTTTCCGTGAGAGCCCCTACTACGGTCAAGGACCGCCACGCCTTCCACACGCTGATCGACGCGCGCTCGCCCGCCGAGTACGCCCTCGACCACATCCCCGGGGCCATCAACTGCCCGGTGCTGGACGACGCGCAGCGCGTGATCGTGGGCACGCTGTACAAGCAGCAGGGCGCTTTCGAGGCCCGCCGGGTGGGCGGTGCGATGGTGGCCGAAAATCTGGCCAAGCACCTGCGCGAACAGTTTGCCGACAAACCTGCCAAGTGGTCCCCGTTGGTCTACTGCTGGCGCGGCGGGTTGCGCAGCGGCTCGATGGTGACGTGGATGCGCATGGTGGGCTGGGACGCACAGCAACTGCAAGGTGGCTACAAAACCTGGCGGCGCTTTGTGATTGACGCACTGGAAGCTCAGTGCCCCACGCTGCCCTTGCGGGTACTGGTGGGGGCCACCGGCAGCGCCAAAACCAGCGTGCTGCATGCGCTGGCCGCCCAAGGCCACCAAGTGCTGGACCTGGAGGGGCTGGCGGTCCACAAGGGTTCCATCCTGGGTGCGGTGCCCGGCCTGGCCCAGCCTTCGCAAACCGGGTTTGAAACCGGCCTGGCCCATGTGCTGGAAAAGCTGGACAAACTCGATCCCAGCCGCCCCCTGTATGTGGAGGGCGAGAGCCGCAAGATCGGCCGCCTGACCCTGCCCACGCCGCTGGTGCTGCGCCTGCGTGCCAGCCCGTGTATTGAGATTCGCGCCACGCCCAAAGCCCGGCTGGACTACCTGCTGCGCGACTACGCCTACTTGGGCGATTCCCCGCAGGCGCTGGCCGATAAGCTGGGCCTGCTGAAAGACTTGCACGGCCACCAGGTGATTGGCCGCTGGCAGGCTTGGGCGCTAGAGGGCAATCTGCACGGCTTGTTTGAAGAGCTGATGGCGCTGCACTACGACCCGCTGTACAACCGTTCGCAAAGCCACAACTTCCAAGCCTGGGCGACCCGCCAGACGCTGGAAACCGACGATTTGACCCAGGCCGGGGTGGATGCCTTGGCCGAGGCGGTGGCCGGGCTGGCTAGCGCCTGATTTTCCTGCGGAGATACCCGCATACCGACTTGCGTGAGCGCCGCGCAAGTCGGTAAATCTGTAACATAAGAAACATCTTCGATGGAGCCACGTTGCGGGGGGTATCGCCTATGTTGCTGTTACAGAACCGGGGGTCTGGTCGCCAGTTTCACCCGTCGCGCCGCTTGCTCTGCGGTGTTTTGCTGCTTTGGCTGTGTTCTACGGTGACAGCCATGTGGTGGTTGAACCCGGTGACACCCGCCAGCCTGTCGGTGTGCACGGCCACTTCCGTATGACGGTTATCACCGAACGCGAACTCAGCTATTACCGCTATGCGCACCGCCTGATGCTGGGCGTGGCAGGTGTGCATTTGCTGGCGTGCGTAGGCTTTGCCGCCTACACCGATACCTGGGGGCTGTTGCTGTTGGTCGGCCTGCCAGCTGTACTGGTGCCGTGGTGGGTCAGTTATTACTACCCGGCCCATCTAGTGTCCCGTATGTCGATGGCGCTGGGGTTTATGGCCTTGGCCGGGCTGCTTATCCAGCAGTCGGGTGGCGACCTGGAGGCGCATTTCAGCGTATTTGTGATGCTGGCCGCGTTGGTGGTGTATTGCGATTGGCGGCCCCTGGTGCTGGCGACGGCGGCTATTTTGCTGCACCACATTGTGTTTTTGCTGTTGCAGCCTTTGGGGTTGGGTTTGGTGGTGTTCAACGACGGGCGCAACCTGTTCGGTGGGCGTTCGGTGTGGGGGCACGCCTTGATGGTGTGCGCCGAGACCGGGGTGGTGGCTTTTGTGGCGATGCGCTTGCGCGCCATGCTGCTGGATTCGTACACGGTGTCCGATGCCGTGTTGCGCATTGCCGATGGCCAGCTCGACACGCCGCTAGACCCCGCCGAGGTGCAGAAATCGGTCATGCTGAAGGCCGTTGACACCATGCAAAAACGGCTCGTGCAAATGGTGGCTGAATTGACGCAGGCCCGCTCACGGGCCGAAGACGCGGCCGAAGCCAAAAGCATGTTTCTGGCCAATATGAGCCACGAAATCCGCACGCCCATGAACGCCATCATCGGCCTGTCGCACCTGGCCAGCCGCACCGAGTTGTCGCTGCGCCAGCGTGACTACATCAGCAAAATCGAACGCTCAGGCCAGCACCTGCTGGGCATCCTGAACGACATTCTGGATTTCTCCAAAGCCGAAGCAGGCAAGCTGGAGATCGAGCGCGTTCCCTTCGAGCTGGATGCCGCCCTGCAAAACGTGGTCAATCTGATTGCCGAAAAGGCCAGCGCCAAAGGGCTGGAGCTGATTTGCGAGGTGGGGGCCAATGTGCCGCCGCATTTGCTGGGCGACCCGTTGCGGCTGGGGCAGATCCTCATCAATTACGCCAACAACGCCATCAAGTTCACCGAGAGTGGCGAGATCCATGTTGCCGTGCGCCGGGTGGACACGCTGGCGCTCGACTCCGATGCCGAGGTGGTGCTGCGGTTTGACGTGCGCGATACCGGCATCGGCCTCAGCCCTGAGCAAATCAGCCGGCTGTTCCAAAGCTTCAGCCAGGCCGACAGCTCCACCACCCGCAAGTTTGGTGGCACCGGGCTGGGGCTGGCCATCAGCAAAAGCCTGGCCGAGTTGATGGGCGGCCAGGTGGGGGTGGACAGCGTGTCCGGCCAGGGTTCGGTGTTCTGGTTCACCGCCCGGCTGGGCTGCGGAGCACAGCAGCGGCGCAGCCTGGTGCCCAGCATCGACGTGCGGGACTTGCGGGTACTGGTGGTGGATGACAACCCGCATGCCTCCACCGTGCTGGCGGGCATGCTCGACAACATGGGCTTCCAGGTGGTGGCGGTGGATTCGGGCGCAATGGCGGTGGCGGCGGTGCGCGATGCGGCGGCCGCCGAGCAGGGTTTTGATGTGGTGATGTTGGACTGGCAAATGCCGGGCATGGACGGACTGGAAGCCGCCAAACATATCCGCGCCCTGGGGTTGGCGCGGCCACCGCAGCAAATCATGGTCACCGCCTATGGCCGGGAGGACGTGATGCGCGGTGCCGAAAACGCCGGTTTGCAGGATGTGCTGCTCAAACCGGTCAACCCGTCCATGCTGTTGGACACCATGATGCGGCTGGTCGGTAGAAACCAGGACGGTGCAGTCTCCCAGGCCATGCTCCAGGCCATGCCCTATGTGGTGGCTTTTCCGGGCGAGTCTTACCAGCAGCTACAGGCCCTGCGCGGTGCGCGGGTGTTGCTGGTGGAGGACAACGAACTCAACCAGCAGGTCGCCACCGAACTGCTGGAGGATGCCGGTTTTGTGGTTGAGCTGGCCGAGAACGGCCAAGAGGCCGTGGCCCGCGTGCGCACCCGGCGGTTTGACATCGTGCTGATGGATATGCAAATGCCGGTGATGGACGGCGTGACCGCCACCCAGCACATCCGCAGCGATGCCGCGCACAGCGACCTGCCCATCGTGGCCATGACTGCCAACGCCATGCAGGCCGACCGCGACCGCTGCCTGGCTGCTGGCATGAACGGCTTTGTCACCAAACCGATTGAGCCAGAGGCGCTGTGGCAGGCGCTGGTGCAGTGGATCGTGCCGCGTGAAGGCCTGGGCCAGCTACCAGCCCGTGCGGCCCGCACGGTGTTTGCGTCGGCCGATGCGCCGGGCCGGGTGAATGCCGAGGTACTGCCTGCGGCCATTGACGGGCTGGACATGGTGGTGGGCCTGCGCCGCATGGGCGGTAAAACGCCGCTCTACCTCAGCATGCTGCGCAAATTCAAAGCTACCCAGTGGTCCGCGTGGCAGGGGCTGCGCCAGGCGCTGGCCGATGCCGACACGGCCAGCGCCGAGCGCTTGGCGCATACCTTGAAAGGCTTGGCCGGAAATATCGGGGCCACGCCACTGCAAGAGGCCGCCGGGACGCTGGAGACTGCGCTACGCGATCCGGTCGTGCATGCCACCGTGGCGCTGTTGCTCCAGGACGTGGAGCAACAGCTGTTGCAACTGCTTGGCGTGCTGGAGCAAGCGCTGCCAGACCGGCGTACCGAGCCCTTTGCTGCCGCGCCGCCGGACCACGCCGCGCTACAGGCCGTGTTGGAGCAACTCGCGGCGTATCTGGTGGATGACGATGCCGACGCGCTGGCCCTGCTGGCCCAGTACGGCCCGGTCTTGCGCCCTCTGCTGGGGGCCGATTACGGGGCGCTGGAGGCTGCCGTCACCCATTTTGCGTTTGAAGAAGCCCGCGCAGTCTTGGCCCGGGTACGCCTGCCCGAGGCGGGGTGATTTATTAAAAATGATAGCTACTTGCGTATGTTATATATGCGCTAGAGGCACTTTTTGTTACTATTTTTTGTGCATGGTCTTGGGGGCTACCCGGAGCGGTTGTGCCCCGTTGGCCCCCTACAATCGGCCACCTATTTCTCTGGAGTACCCTAAAAATGTCTTCTTCTGACGACGATACCGGCGGTGTAGTGCTGGCGATTTTGTTTGGCGTGGTGGCTGCCGTGATTGGCTTGGCCATTGGTCTGGGCATCTACAAAACCCAGATGCCCAAGGCGATTGCGGTGGCGGCTGTGGAAGTGGTGGAGGTCGTGGAGGTGGATGGGGCCAGCGTCAAGGTGGTGGACGGTATCGTCAAGTTCTACTTTGCCACCGCCAAGGCCGATATTGCCGCCGGTGCCAACGAAGCCTTGGTCGAAGTGGTCAAGCTGGCAGCCGATGGCAAGTCGGTGCGCGTCAGCGGTTTCCACGACGCCACCGGCGATCTGGCCATGAACCAGGAACTGGCCAAGCAGCGCGCCATTGCCGTGCGCGACACCCTGGCCGCCCTGGGCGTGGCCGCAGACAAGATTGAACTGCTCAAACCCGAAGCCATGACCGGCACCGGCAGCAACGCCGAAGCCCGCCGCGTCGAAGTGGTGATCGTGCAGTAATTTGGAACACCCCCAGGCTACACACTCCGTGTTTTCGCCAACCCCCTTGCAGGGGGCAACACCAGCAGCCTGGCAAAGCCAGTTCTGCGGTGTTCCCCGACTGCAAACCGCACCGCCTGCTAGGCTGTGCGGTTTTTTTACGCCTGGATGGCCAGCAGGATCAGCGGCAAGGCCAGCGCCGTGAGCACGGTGGACACCAGCACCATGCCCGAAATCTCTTTGCTCGGGCCGCCAAACTGCTCGGCCAGCATCAGCGACACCACGGCCACTGGCATGGCGCACTGGATGGCAAACGTACCCGCTGCCACGGGCGGCATGTGCAGCAGCGTGCCCAGCGCCAGCCCCACACCCAGCCCGCCAAATACCCTTACCACCGACAGCGCCAGGGCGCGGCCAAAGCTGTCCAGGCTGAGCTGGGTGAGTGATGCACCCAGCATGATCAGCATCAGCGGCAGCGAAATGCCGCCCACCAGCTTGACGGTGGCCATCACCGGGGCGGGCAGGGCCGTGCCGGTGCCGATCAGCAGCAGGGTCAGCGCCATCGTCCACAGCATCGGGTGCGACAGTGCTTTGCGCAGTGTCATGTGGCCCGAGGCCAGCCAGATGCCTAGCGTGGCGTGGCCCACCTGCACCATCGTGGAGAAGGCCAGCGCAAACACCATGCCCTCGGGGCCGTACACAAAATAGGCGATGGGAATGCCCAGATTGCCGGTGTTGGGCAGCACCATCGCCGGGATGAAGCGCCGGGGCGGCAGGCGCAGCAGCCGCAGGGCCAAGGTGCCGAGCAAGGCAAAGGCCAGTACCGCCAAGCCACCTGCCAAAAAAGTACGCCCCAGCAGTGGCAGCGTTAAACCCGGCCGGTCGATGGAGCCCAGCAGCAGGCACGGAAAACCGATGTTCATCACCAGCTTGCCCATCGCCGGTTTGTCCAGTGGTTGCTTGAACTTGATCCAGAAAAAACCAATGCTGGCGGAAAAAACGATGGGCAGCAAAATGCCCAGAAGCTGGTCGGTCATGCAGGGTCCAGAAATAAAAAAGGCGCACCGGGTGCGCCCTTTGGATCTTACCGCCCGCTATTTTGCGGCGGTGATGGGCATGACCGGGGTCTGGGCCGCCGCCGTGGGGGCTTCGCCGTGGATCTGCATCACCAGCGGCACGATCAGCAAGGCCACGATGTTGATGATCTTGATCAGCGGGTTCACCGCCGGGCCTGCGGTGTCTTTGTACGGGTCGCCCACGGTGTCGCCAGTGACGGCGGCCTTGTGGGTGTCCGACCCCTTGCCCCCAAAGTGGCCGTCTTCGATGTACTTCTTGGCGTTGTCCCAGGCACCGCCGCCGGTACACATGCTGATGGCCACAAACAGGCCGGTGACGATGGTGCCCATCAGCAAGCCGCCCAGCGCCGCCGGGCCGAGCAGCAGGCCCACTCCAATCGGCACGACTACGGGTAGTAGTGATGGAACCATCATTTCCTTGATGGCTGCCGTGGTCAGCATGTCTACCGCGCGTCCGTACTCGGGCTTGGCCGTACCTTCCATGATGCCGGGGATCTCGCGAAACTGGCGGCGCACTTCCACCACCACGCTGCCCGCCGCCCGGCCCACGGCCTCCATCGCCATCGCGCCAAACAGGTAGGGAACCAAGCCGCCGATGAACAGGCCGATGATCACCATCGGGTTGCTCAAATCAAAGCTGACCGCGTGGCCGTAGGCTTCCAGTTTGTGGGTGTAGTCGGCAAACAGCACCAGCGCGGCCAGGCCTGCGGAGCCGATGGCGTAGCCCTTGGTGACGGCCTTGGTGGTGTTGCCCACGGCATCCAGCGGGTCGGTCACATCGCGCACGCTTTTGGCCATTTCGGCCATTTCGGCGATGCCGCCCGCGTTGTCGGTGATCGGCCCATACGCATCCAGCGCCACCACGATGCCCGCCATGCTCAACATCGCCGTAGCGGCAATCGCAATGCCGTACAAGCCGCCCAAATGGTGCGACACCCAGATCGCGATGCACACAAAAATCACCGGCCAAGCCGTGGAACGCATCGACACGCCCAGCCCGGCAATGATGTTGGTGCCGTGCCCGGTGGTGGATGCCTGGGCGATGTGCTGCACCGGGGCGTACTGCGTGCCGGTGTAGTACTCGGTAATCCACACCAGTGCGGCGGTGAGCACCAGGCCCACGGCGCAGGCCCCGTACAGCCGCATGGCCGCGCCCGTGCCGCCCAGAGCGTTGTCGGGCACCAGCGCCTGGGTGACAAAGTAGAAGGCAATCAGCGACAGCACGCCCGCCACCGCCAGCCCCTTGTACAGCGCGGGCATCACGTTCTTCATGCCCGGCGAGGCGACCACAAAGAAGCAGCCAATGATGCTGGCCACGATAGACACTGCGCCCAACGCCAGCGGGTACACCACGGTGGCTGCACCGCCCCCCGTGGCCAGTAGCGCGCCCAGCACCATCGTGGCGATCAGCGTGACGGCATAGGTTTCAAACAAATCGGCCGCCATACCGGCGCAATCGCCCACGTTGTCGCCCACGTTGTCGGCAATCACCGCCGGGTTGCGCGGGTCGTCCTCGGGGATACCTGCTTCCACCTTGCCGACCAAATCTGCCCCCACATCCGCGCCCTTGGTGAAGATGCCGCCGCCCAGCCGCGCAAAAATGGAAATCAGCGACGAGCCAAAGGCAAAGCCGATCAGCGGATTCAGCCGCGCCGCCGTGGGCGCGCCATCGGGCACCAGAAACCAGTAGAAACCAGTCACGCCCAGCAGCCCCAGCCCCACCACCAGCATGCCGGTGATGGCCCCGCCGCGAAACGCCACCGTGAGCGCCGGGCCAATGCCTTTGGTGGCGGCCTGCGCAGTGCGCACATTGGCCCGCACCGACACGTTCATGCCGATGAAGCCGCAGGCGCCTGACAGCACCGCGCCCACCACAAAGCCCATAGCCGAAAGGGAGTCCAGAAAGAAGTAGATCAGCACCGCCAGCACCACGCCGACCCCGGTGATGGTGCGGTACTGCCGGGCCAGGTAGGCCGCCGCTCCGGTCTGGATGGCGGCGGCAATTTCCTGCATCCGCGCATTGCCTGCGTCTTGCGCCAGTATCCAGCTGCGGGCCCAAAAGCCGTAGGCCACCGCGATGAAGCCACAAATGAGCGCCAATATGAGCGCTGTGTTACCTGCCATAAGGATGTCTCCTGAACCGTTGTCACGAGGTGGGGGCAACGCAAGCGAGGCACCCGCTGCGTTGCTTCCTCGCGGGTCCGGCATGTGCGGAAACGATTGGCCAACGGAAACAATATAAGGGGCAATGTGGGATTAGCTCACATGGCCTAGGGTATGTCCTATGGTGGAGGTAGATGCACATCCTGGTTTGGCTTTTTTAATCAAGGGTAAACCCTGTATTTGATGCGGAAATAGAACAAGTCCCAAAGTTATGATGACTATGGGTTTTTTGCCGGATGCCCGGCAGGCTACATGTGGCTCCGTCCATTCTTCCCTTATTTCTCTCAGCCCCCCTTATCCGCATGTCTTCTGACTCTTCTGGGCCCGATACGCCCGCCATCGATGTCCCCGCACAAGATCCCGCCACCACCGTCCCGTTGAAGATCGAAGACTGGCTCACCGTGCTGGTGATGGGCGCGCTGGCGTTGATCACCTTTGCCAATGTGCTGGCGCGCTATTTCACCAACGAATCCTTTGCCTGGACGGAAGAGCTCTCGGTGTTTTTGATGATTGCGCTGACCCTGGTGGGCGCGTCTGCCGCCGTGGCGCGGGACCGGCACATCCGCATCGAATACTTCTCGGACAGCGGCAGCATGGCCCGGCGCAAGGGCTTGTCGCGCTTTGGTGCGGTGATGGTGGCGATTTTGTTTACGCTGATCGGCACGCTGAGCATTCGCATGGTGAGGGACGACTTTCGGTTCGAGGAAACCACGCCTGGCATTGGCGTACCCGCCTGGTGGTATTCGATCTGGCTGCCGATTTTGTCGCTGGGCATCGCGCTGCGGGCCGTGGGCCTGTTCATCCGCCGGGGGCGTGGCGAATGATCACGACCCTGCTTTTTGTGACCTTCATCGTGATGATGTTGCTGGGCGTGCCGATTGGCGTGGCCCTGGGCTTGGCGGGCGCGGCGGCAATTGCCATTGCCAACAGCAGCAGCCAGTGGTTTGGCCTGCTGGCCGTGCCGCAAAACTTTTATGCCGGGCTGGGCAAGTACCCGCTGCTGGCCATTCCCATGTTTGTGCTGGTGGGTTCGATTTTTGACCGCTCTGGCGTGGCCGCGCGGCTGGTGAATTTTGCCGTGGCGGTGGTGGGGCGCGGCCCCGGCATGCTGCCGCTGGTGGCGATTGCGGTGGCGATGTTTTTGGGCGGTATTTCGGGCTCCGGCCCGGCCTGCGCTGCGGCGGTGGGCGCGGTGATGATCAGCGCCATGAACAAGGCGGGCTACCCGCCTGCGTTTTCGGCCAGCGTGGTAGGGGCTGCGGCGGCCACCGACATTTTGATTCCACCGTCGATTGCCTTCATCGTCTATTCCATCCTGGTGCCCGGTGCATCCGTGCCCGCGCTGTTTGCCGCCGGCATGATTCCCGGCGTGCTGGCTGGGCTGGCGTTGATCATTCCCGCCGTGTGGCTGTCGCGCAAACACAAGATGGGCGCGCTGGAAGCTACTTTGCCAAGGCCCCCGTTCTGGGCCAGCCTGCGCGGGGCCATTTGGGGGCTGGCCGCGCCGGTGCTGATTCTGGGCGGTATGCGTGCGGGCTGGTTCACGCCCACCGAGGCCGCCGTGGTGGCGGTGTTCTACGGCCTGTTTGTCGGCATGTTCATCCACCGCACCATGACCGTGCGCGACCTGTTCCCCATCCTGCGCGAGTCGGGCGAGCTGTCGGCGGTGATCTTGATCGTGGTGTCGCTGGCGGGCATCTTTGCCTATTCGCTATCGACCCTGGGCGTGATCGACCCCATCACCCACGCCATCGTTAACTCCGGCCTGGGCGAGTACGGCGTGCTGGCGCTGCTGATCGTGATGCTGGTCACCGTGGGCATGTTTTTGGATGGTGTGTCGATCTTTCTGATCTTTGTGCCGCTGCTGCTGCCGATTGCCATGCACTACCAGTGGGATCTCGTGTGGTTTGGCGTGATCCTGACGCTGAAGGTGGCACTCGGCCAGTTCACACCGCCGCTGGCCGTGAATTTGATGGTGTCGTGCCGGATTGCCAAGGTGCGCATGGAAGAAACCGTGCCCTGGGTGGGCTGGATGCTGTTTTCGATGTTTGTGGTGATGGTGCTGGTGATTGCGTTTCCGCAACTCGCCTTGTGGCTGCCGCACTACCTGGGTTATTAATTTTTCAAATTGGAGACAAAAATGAAAGTTCGTTCCTTCCTCGCTCTGGCCGTAGCCAGCGCCGCCCTGCTCGCCACCACCGGCAGCATCGCCCAAACCGCCTACAAGCCCGAGTACAAGATGTCGCTGGTGCTGGGCACCGCCTTTCCGTGGGGCAAGGGCGGTGAAATCTGGGCCAATATGGTCCGCGAGCGCACCCAAGGCCGCATCAACATCAAGCTGTACCCAGGCGTGTCACTGATCCAGGGCGACCAGACGCGCGAATTCTCGGCGCTGCGCCAGGGCGTGATCGACCTGGCTATTGGCTCCACCATCAACTGGTCGCCGCAGGTGAAAGAGCTGAACCTGTTCTCGCTGCCGTTTTTGATGCCCGACTACGCCGCCATCGACTCCCTGACGCAAGGCCAGGTGGGTAAAGACATCTTCAAGATCATCGACAAAGCTGGTGTGCAGCCGTTGGCTTTTGGTGAAAACGGCTACCGCGAAATCAGCAACTCCAAGCGCGCCATCCACAGCCCGGCCGACCTCAAGGGCATGAAGATCCGTGTCGTCGGCTCGCCTCTGTTCCAGGATACCTTCACCGCCCTGGGTGCCAACCCCACCCAAATGAGCTGGGCCGACGCCCAGCCCGCGCTGGCCACCGGCGCGGTGGACGGGCAGGAAAATCCGCTGTCCATCTACACCGCCGCCAAGCTGCACAACGTGGCGCAGAAGCACGTGACTCTGTGGGGCTACGTGGCCGACCCGCTGGTGTTTGTGGTCAACAAAGACATCTGGGCCAGCTGGACCGAGGCCGACCGTGCCATCGTCAAAGTAGCTGCCCAGGATGCCGCCCGTGAGCAAATTACCATCGCCCGAAAGGGCCTGGTGGAAGCCGACCAGCCGCTACTGAAAGACCTGGCCGCCTTGGGCACCACCGTCACCAAGCTGAGCCCCGAAGAGCGCGCTGCCTTTGTGGCTGCCACCCGCCCGGTGTTTGAAAAGTGGAAGAAGACGATTGGTGCGGACCTGGTGGCTACGGCCGAGAAGTCCATCGCTGCCCGCAAAAAATAACCCATGACGGGACGCAGTGCCCTCTGTGTCGCCCCAAAGGCGGCCAGGCCGTAGGCAGAAGGGCCGATCTTCCCTCAGGCAAAATAACAAAATCGATTTTTCAACTCCAACGGCAAAGACCACCATGTCCCTGAACCTCGTCCCCCCCGGTAAAAACGCCCCCGATGCCTTCAACGTCGTGATCGAAATTCCGATGAATGCCGACCCGATCAAGTACGAAGTGGACAAAGAGTCCGGCGCCATCTTTGTGGACCGCTTCATGACCACGGCCATGCACTACCCCACCAACTACGGCTACGTGCCCCAGACCCTGAGCGGCGACGGCGACCCGGTGGACGTGCTGGTGATCACCCCGTACCCGCTGTTCCCCGGCGTGGTGGTGACCTGCCGCCCCATCGGCATCCTGATGATGGAAGACGAAGCTGGCATCGACGGCAAGGTGCTGGCTGTGCCCACCGACAAAATCCTGCCCATCTACACCCACTGGCAAAAAATTGAAGACGTGAACCAGATGCGCCTGAAGGCCATCAGCCACTTCTTCGAGCACTACAAAGACTTGGAAAAAGGCAAGTGGGTCAAGGTGATCGGCTGGGAAGGCATTGATTCGGCCAAGAAAGAAATTGTGGACGGCATGGCCAACTACAAAAAATCGTTGGCCTGAAATAGTGCTCACCCCCAGGCTGCAGCGCTGCGCGTCTTTCGCCAACCCCCTTGCAGGGGGCAACACCAGCAGCCTGGCAAAGCCAGTTCTGCGGTGTTTCTGGAAGGGGTGTTTTCTGCGCGTAGTCTGGAACTGAAACACTTTGATCGTTAAGCAAAATATGCACCTACCGCCTATCGAATGGGCGCTAGGTGCTATTTTTTTGGTAGTAAACCTATGAAAAGCAAACTCTCCAGCGGTGGCCTGGTGTATTCCACCGATACGGGCCGTATGTGCCCGGATTGCCGCCAACCGGTGGCCCAGTGCATTTGCGGTCAAAAGCCGCTGCCTAAAACCGACGGCATTGTCCGTGTGTCGCGCGAAACCAAGGGCCGGGCGGGCAAGGGCGTGACCCTGGTCAAAGGGGTGCCACTCGATCTGGCAGGCCTGACCGCCCTGGGCAAACAGCTCAAAGCCGCCTGTGGCAGTGGCGGCACGGTGAAAGACGGCGTAGTGGAAGTGCAGGGCGACCATGTGGACACGGTGATGGTGCTACTGCAAAAGCAGGGCTATACAGTCAAGCGGGCGGGTGGGTAGCGCCAAGGCTCCTAGGAGCCTGGGCGCTAAAAACCCATGTGCAACGCGATGCTGTCGTCTACCGAGGGCACTCTCACGTTAAACCCCTACGGCGTACGCATGCGTCCCATACCGAGTCTGCGGTACAACAGCTGCCGGACTCCTTTCTTCTTTAACTTCCACGCGAGTGCTCTATGCCCCACCTTTTAGTGTCTGCTTCTCGATTTTTGTCCGGCGTGCTGCTGGTTTGCGGACTGGGCGCTGCGCAGGCCCAGGATCTGTACCTCAACGGCACGGTGGGCGGCAACATTGCCCCCGGTGTGTATGGCCAAATCAGCTTTGGTACGCAGCCACCACCACCGGTGTTGTATGCCCAGCCGGTACGGATTGAGCGCGGTCCGATGGACGGGCCGCCGCTGTATTTGTACGTTCCGCCGGGCCACTCCAAGAACTGGCGCAAGTATTGCGGGCGCTATAACGCCTGCGGTCGGCCGGTCTATTTTGTGCAGGTAAACGAGCGCAACCGCTGGTGGGCGCAGCCCCACGGTGGCCCCCGTGCACCGCAGAATCGCCCCGATGGCGGTGACGGCCACCCAGGTGCGCATGGTGGTGGAAAAGGGCAGCATGGCAAACATGACCGTGACCAAGGCAAACATGACCGTGACCAAGGCAAACATGACCGTGACCACGGCCAGCGGCCTTTCGATCACCGCAATTAGCCTGCGCCGATGGCCCGCGCTGGGCCAGTTAGCGTTACTTCAACAGGACTGGATGCCAAGCACTCTGTGTAGCCGACTCGGCGCACAAAGGGTCTTGCGTCCAGTCCTGTTCAATTCCATCAGGCAAAAGTATTGACCTGCGTGCCCAGGCTGCCTTGCTTGGCCAGCGTGGGGGCGGCGTTGGGCTGGGGAATGGATTCCAGCAGTGCCTGTGCCGCCACAGCTTGTGCATCCAGGGCTTTTTTCAGCACCCGGATGTTCAGGCTGTCCGAGTTGGGGGCCTGGGCGGCGGATGTGGCCGATTGCACGGCGGTGGTACTGGCGATGTTCATGGCAAAACTCCTAGGGGGTTTCCATTTATCGACGCTGTAGCGTCGGACTTGAGCGCCGGGCCATGAACATGTTCTCAATGCAATAGGCGCACGCTGGCAATCGCCAGCCATCCCAGCACAAAGTTCAGTACCACCAGTGTATGCATACGTCCAGCGGCTTGGGCGGCCAGCGGCCACTCAGCGGCGGCCACTGCGCGTTTGAACTTGGCAAACCCGGCAAAATAAATATGCCCAAACACCAGCACCATCAGCAGGCCCAGGCCGATCATGGCGGCCCAGCCCAGCGGTACGCTGCCGCCCGACGCTGCCACGGCTTTGAAGCCGCTACCAAACAGGTGGCCGCCAGTGGCCAGCAGCAGCACGATGGCCGCCAGCACCAGCCTGAAAAACCGCTGCAATACCTGCACCATCAGCCGGGCGCGGGGTTGCGGCTCCAGAGCCACCAGCGCGGCGGGCCGTAGCGCAAACAGCATGAAGGACATGCCACCCATCCAGACGATGGCGGCTACCAGATGAAGAAGTTTGAAGATGTCGTACATGGCGGTTTCCGTTCATGGCTTACGCAAGGCCCTGTGCGTTGCGTGAGTCCGAGGTTATTTGGTGCGTGCGGGGCCGGGAGGCAAGGGGGCTTTTAACTGGACTGGGGGCGGTTGGTACACATGCACGGGCAGAACTACGCGGGTCAGCGCAACGTTGACTTTTTCGGCGGGCACGATGCCGTCCTTGTTGTTGAGCCGGACAAACAAGCCTTTTCGGCTGATGTGGACATAGCTGACTTTGTGCGATGTGCTCTCGTATTGCACATCAGCGCCTGGTTTGTACAGCGCCAGCCACAGGCTTGGTGGTTCAGTTTCCTCTGCGACGGCGGGGGCTGCCAGGACGACAGGATGCTCGGCCGCTGTGGGGGCAGGCGTAGCTTTGACCGCCGGTGCTGTGCTTGTCGGTGCCGCGTCAAACAGGGCGTCAAAATCATCGCTCAAGGGCAGCTTTCTTTTAGTTATTGTGAATAGGCAGGGTCGAGGGCGATCACTTGCTCTGTAAATTTGCTGCGAAATTCATAGCTAATTGCGCTTGCAGCATCTATTCTGAGGTCGAATCTAACATGCAATACATACCCGTTTAGTTTGTACAGGGTTAAACTGCCTACCCCACAAAGTGTCGTACTCCACACGACACACACCCACTTGACTTGACACTCGCCGTCTTGCCCGACGCACCCCCCATGCCCTTTGCCTCCCTGGGACTTGCTCCCGCCTTGCTGCGCGCCGTGCGCGAACAGGGTTTTACCGCGCCTACCGCCATCCAGACATCGGCCATTCCGGCCATTGTGCGCGGGGCGGATGTGTGGGCGGCGGCGCCTACCGGCTCGGGCAAAACGGCGGCTTTCGCCCTGCCTTTGTTGCAGCGCCTGCAAGACACGCCGCGCCCTGCGGACAAGCGCCGCCCCCGCGTGCTGGTGCTGGTGCCCACGCGCGAGCTGGCAGCCCAGGTGGCCGAGGTGTTCCGTAGCCTGGCCCAGCATTTGCCACAGCCTTTAAAAATCGCCGTCATCTTCGGTGGCGTGTCCATCAACCCGCAAATGATGGGCTTGCGTGGCGGGGCCGACATTGTGGTGGCTACACCGGGACGCTTGCTGGATCTGGTGGACCACAACGCCCTGCAACTCTCCCACGTGGCGGCGCTGGTGCTGGACGAGGCCGACCGCCTGCTGGACCTGGGCTTTGCCGAAGAGCTGGCCCGCGTGCTCACGCTGCTGCCCGCAAAGCGCCAGAACCTGTTGTTCTCGGCCACCTTTCCGCCCGCCATCGACGCACTGGCCGCCCAGCTGCTGCGCGACCCAGTGCGCATTGAAATGGCTGCCGAGCCCACTACCCACACGGATGCGCCTGCCATTGCCCAGCGCGCCATCGCCGTCGATGCCAGCCGCCGCACCCAGCTGTTGCGCCATTTGGTGCAGCAAAACACCTGGAAGCGCGTGCTGGTGTTTGTGGCCACCAAATTTTCCGCCGAGATCGTGGCCGACAAGCTGCGCAAGGCCGACATCTGGGCCGAACCCTTCCACGGCCAGCTCAGCCAGGGCAAACGCACCCAGGTGCTGGACGACCTCAAGGCCGGGCGCGTACACGTGGTGGTGGCCACCGACCTGGCCGCCCGTGGTATCGACGTGGCCGAGCTGCCAGTGGTCGTTAACTACGACCTGCCGCGTTCGGCCGAGGACTACGTGCACCGCATCGGTCGCACCGGCCGCGCCGGGCAGAGCGGCGAGGCGTTTAGCTTCGTCACTGCCGACACCGAAGCCCATTTCGCCCTGATCGAAAAGCGCCAGGGCCTGAGCCTGCCGCGCGAAGAGGTGGTAGGTTTTGAACCGGTCGAGCTGGCCGTACCGCAACTGCCCGCGCAGACCAACGGCGGCATCAAAGGCAAGCGGCCCAGCAAGAAAGACAAGCTGCGCGCCGCTGCGGCAGCCAGTTGATTTTTTATGTGAAATAGGCTGCTGGCGCATATGTATATTGCGCTAGCAGCTATCAAAAACTGAGCGTTTTGCCTCAGTCGGCAGCGATTTCAGCGCTGTCTTCGTCTTCCATCGTTTCGCTGTCCATTACCGCAATCTCGGCGTACTGGGTGCCGTTGAGCTGGTGGCGGTAGGCCACATAGGCGTGGCGGGCAGCGGCCTCGTCGTCGCCTTCGTCGTCGGCCGTGGCGGCCAGTAAATGCAGCTTGGCCGCCGCCGCAAAGTGGTGCGCCGCCATGCGGTGGTGGTCGCCCACGGTTTCAAATTCTTCGTCAAACATTTCGGTCGGCAACTCGGTCGTGGTATTGGCAGTGTTCATAAAGTCCTCGCAGAAGCTGGCGCGGCGACATACCGCGTGGCTAGGATGCGTGGTTTGGATGAAGGTTTGATGACACGGGTGCTATGGTAGTGATAGCTGGTGGCGCAGGTTTTGTGTAGGCTGAGGGGAGTTTTTGCTTTAACGGCGAAGCTCAGGGGCCGCAGGCGTCCGACTTGGGCGAACGGTTTAAGCGGGGCATTCGAGAAAATCAACCAAAACGCCCAGCGCGCAGGCAAGCGAAAGAATAGCCCACACTCTATGGAGTTTGCTTCTCTTTTGATAGTAAAAAACAATAGCATATTGCGCACATTCAATATGCGCTAGCCGCCATTTCGACATCTGAAAATAGACCTAATAACGACCAAGCCTAGCTGCCCGCATCCAGCGACCGCGAGTGCAGGTAAGCTCAGTGGCCCTGCTACGCACTGCGCTCTTTC
The DNA here is from genome assembly GCF_056521445.1 of Rhodoferax sp. LB1P47. Taxonomy (NCBI): domain Bacteria; kingdom Pseudomonadati; phylum Pseudomonadota; class Betaproteobacteria; order Burkholderiales; family Comamonadaceae; genus Rhodoferax; species Rhodoferax sp. LB1P47. The sequence continues at coordinate 65,921 of NZ_JBWMAU010000017.1, forward strand.
TCACAACCCCCTATGACCCCCGCATTGGCCCGCCTCATCGCCGCCCAGATCTGTTTGCACGCCTGCATGACCGGCATCCGCCTGGCCGCGCCGCTATGGGCTTTGCACGCGGGCTACAGCGGGTTGGCGGTGGGCGGGTTGCTGGCTCTGTTTGCCCTGACCCAGGTGTTTCTGGCCCTGCCTGCTGGGCGCTATGCCGACCGGCATGGCCTGCGCAAGCCGGTGACCATCAGCGTGGTGATGGCGGTGCTGGGGGCGGGGTTGGCGGCGGCTTTGCCGATTTACCCGGTGCTGTGCGCCAGCGCGCTGCTGACCGGCGGGGCCACCGGCATTGCGGTGATTGCGCTGCAACGCCATGTGGGCCGGGCCGCCGTGGGTGCCACGCAGCTGAAAACCGTGTTCAGCTGGCTGGCGCTGGGGCCGGCCTTGTCCAACTTTATCGGGCCGTTTGCCGCCGGGCTGATGATCGACCACGCGGGCAGCGCACCGGCCGACACCACCGGCTTTCAGGCTGCATTTGCCTTGATGGCGGTGCTGCCGCTGGCCACCTGGGCGCTGGTGCAGGGCGTGCAAGAGCTGCCTGCCATCCGCAAAGCGCCCGGTGCGGCCAAAACCCGGGTGCTGGATTTGCTGTTTGATCCGATGCTGCGCCGCCTGCTGCTGGTGAACTGGTTTTTGTCCTCCTGCTGGGATGTGCACACCTTTGTGGTGCCCATCCTCGGCCACGAGCGGGGCCTGAGCGCGTCCACCATCGGCGGCATTTTGGGGGCGTTTGCCATTGCCGCCACCGTGGTGCGCATGGCCATGCCGCTGATGGCTGCGCGGCTGCGCGAGTGGGCGGTGATCGTGGGCGCGATGTGGGCCACGGCGCTGCTGTTTGCGCTGTATCCACTGCTACCCAGTGCGGCGGCGATGGGCGTGTGTTCGGTGTTTTTGGGGCTGGCGCTGGGCTCGGTGCAGCCGATGGTGATGAGCACTCTGCACCAGATCACCCCCGAGCACCGGCACGGCGAGGCGCTGGGCCTGCGGCTGATGAGCATCAACGCCTCTAGCGTGGTGATGCCGCTGCTGTTCGGCCTGGCCAGCGCCTATGTGGGCGTGGCCGGGCTGTTCTGGGTGGTGGGCGCAGTGGTGGGCGGCGGCTCCAAGGCCGCCTGGGGACTTAAATCTTATAAAACGCCCGAATAGCGCTCCACGCTTCTTCTGGGGTATCGACAAAGTTGAACAGCGCCATGTCGCTGGCGGAGATTGCGCCTTCTTCGATCAGCAGGTCGAAGTTGACCAGTTTGCGCCAGTAGTCGGCCCCAAACAACACGATGGGCACGGCCTTGGTTTTGCCGGTTTGCACCAGGGTGACCACTTCAAACAGCTCGTCCAGCGTGCCAAAGCCGCCGGGGAAGGCCACCAGGGCCTTGGCGCGCATCATGAAATGCATTTTGCGCAGCGCGAAGTAGTGGAACTTGAAGTTCAGGCTGGGCGACACGTAGCGGTTGCCGCCTTGCTCGTGGGGCAGGGCGATGCTCAGGCCCACGTTCAGCGCACCCATTTCATGGGCACCCCGGTTGGCGGCCTCCATGATGCCGGGGCCGCCGCCGGTGCAGATGTAGAGCCGGTCCTCGGCGGCGCGGTCGGCGCTGTAGTTGGCCACCAGCCGGGCAAACAGGCGGGCCTGCTCGTAGTAGTGGGCGTTGCGCATGCGGCGTTCGGCAACGGTGATGGCGGCGGCATCGCCACCGGCCTGGGCGGCGGCCAGTGCGGGTTGCGCGTCTTCCGGGGCCGGGAAGCGGGCGCTGCCGAAGACCACCACGGTGTTTTCAATGCCTTGCTCAAGCTGGGCCAGGTCGGGTTTGAGCATTTCCAGCTGGAAGCGGATGCCCCGGGTTTCGCGGCGCAGCAAAAACTCGGGGTCGGCAAAGGCCAGGCGGTAGGCGTCGGTGTCGAGTTTTTGGCCGTTGTTGGCGTGGGCTTGCAGATCGGCCCAGGCCAGGGCTACGTTGCGGTCGTTGAGTGTGTCGGTGTTTTCCATAGGGTGATTGTGGGCTTAAAACAGACGGGTTTTGTGACATAAGGCCGTAGTTCCCACAATTGCCTAGGGTTTCTACGGGGGTAAATTTCTGGCTGTTCTGTCTCCCGTGGGGGCAGCTATTTATTTATCTAGAAAGGTATGCAGCATGCGTACAGACAGCACGGCCGCCAAGAAGCCGCTTTACAAATCCCTTTATGTGCAGGTACTGGTGGCGGTGGCCATCGGTATCTTGCTGGGCCACTTCCGCCCCGAGCTGGGCGCGCAGATGAAGCCGCTGGGCGATGGCTTCATCAAGCTGATCAAGATGCTGATTGCACCCATCATTTTCTGCACCGTGGTGGTCGGCATTGCGGGTATGGAGGACATGAAGAAGGTGGGCAAAACCGGCGGCCTGGCGCTGTTGTATTTTGAAATCATGAGCACGCTGGCGCTGATCGTCGGCCTGGTGATGGTCAACCTGGTGCAGCCCGGTGCGGGCATGCATATTGATGCCAGCACGCTGGACACCAAGGGCATTGCGGCCTACATCGCCCCCGGCAAGATGGCCACCACCACCGACTTTTTGCTGAACGTGATCCCCAGCACCGTGGTGGATGCGTTTGCCAAGGGCGAGATCTTGCAGGTGCTGCTGTTTGCCGTGCTGTTTGGCTTTGCGCTGCACAAGTTTGGCGGGCGCGGCACGCAGGTGTTTGACTTCATCGAGAAGTTCTCGCACGTGATGTTCGACATCGTGGGCATGGTGATGAAGGTGGCCCCGATTGGCGCGTTTGGTGCGATGGCCTTCACCATCGGCAAGTACGGCGTGGATTCGCTGGTGTCGCTGGGCAAGCTGATGGGCACGTTCTACGGCACCTGCCTGATTTTTGTGTTTGTGATTTTGGGCATCGTGTCGCGCCTGCACGGCTTCAGCATCTTCAAATTCATCAAGTACATCAAAGAAGAGCTGCTGATCGTGCTGGGCACTTCGTCGAGCGAATCGGTGCTGCCGCGCATGATGGAGAAGATGGAAAACGCCGGTGCCAAGAAGTCGGTGGTCGGTCTGGTGATTCCCACTGGCTACTCGTTCAACCTGGACGGCACCTCTATCTACCTGACGATGGCCGCCGTGTTCATCGCCCAGGCCACCGACACCCCGATGACCATTGCCCAGCAAATCACCTTGCTGCTGGTGCTGCTGCTCACCTCCAAGGGCGCAGCGGGTGTGACGGGCAGCGGCTTCATCGTGCTGGCCGCCACCTTGTCGGCCGTGGGCCATGTGCCGGTGGCCGGGCTGGCGCTGATTCTGGGCATCGACCGCTTCATGTCCGAAGCCCGCGCCCTGACCAACCTGGTCGGCAACGGCGTCGCCACCCTGGTGGTGGCCAAGTGGACCGGCGACCTGGACATGCAGCGCCTGGATGCCGCCATGAACAACCAAACCTGGGAAGAGGCCAACGCGCCCGAAGTCATCCTGGACCAGAAGACCGCCAAGATGGATGTGTCGGGCCACTAACCTATATATGAAATGTGCTACTAGCGCATATTAAATATGCACTAGTAGCTATTAAATATATAGCAATTTAAAAAGCCATCGCAAGTTCTCTTGCGGTGGCTTTTTCAATGTGCGGTGATGATTTCGCGGTGCATCGGGGCCAGTTTGGCCAAGAGCTGGTTTTGTGCAGTAAACGCAATGCCGTGTGCATCCATCGTGGTTTGCAAAATCTCCACCAGCAGGTGGAACTGGGCTTTGTCGATGCCCAGCTGGGCATGCGAGTTCTTCATGGTTTCGCCGTCGTACACGCAGGGCCCGCCGCTGACCTCGCACAGCTGCTGGGTCAACTGCTCTTTCAGGTAGCTGGCCTTGATGTTGTCAAACATTTTGCCGATGCGCGGGTTGGCTTTCAGGCGCTCCACAAAGTCGCCCACCATTGCGGTGATGCCGGGTTTTTCGCCCAGCGACTGGTACAGGGGGCTGGTTTGGGCATGTGCGGTGCAGGCCAGTACCAGCATGGCAGCGGCGATCCATTGCTTCGATACGGTCATGGTGCAGGTCCTCAGAATGCGATTTGGGCAGACACATAGCCGCCGGTTTGTTTGCGGCCCGACACCAGCGCGGGGACGATGCGCCCCAGGTCTACATAGGCCAGGGTGAGCGAGAAGTTTTTGCTCGGGGCCCAGGCGATGAACAGGTCTTGCCAGTTGTCTTCGCGCAGCGCGCCCGAGTTGGCGCCGAAGACGGCGTTACCCACTGGTTCCAGGTTGTTGGGTTTGAAGCGCACTTCCGCACCGATGGCGAGGTCCTTGCGCAGCTGGTAGGCCACGGAGAACTCGGGCAGCAGGCGGACTTTGTCTTGCCCCAGCGCGCCGCCAAAGCCCAGCAGGCCGTTTTGGTTGGCCTTGGTGGCCCGCAGCGTGCCGTTGAGCAGCAGGCCTTGGGCCAGCAGCAGCTTGGTGGCACTCAGATACACATCGGTGCCGGAGGTCTTGGCCCCCAGGGCGCTCAACACCGGCGCCATGCTGCCGGCGTGTACGCGCTTGTGTTGCAGGCCCACGGCGATTTGCGGCATCCAGCGGTCGCTCTCCAGCACCGCATCGCCCGCCACGCGTAGCTTGGCACCAAAGATGTCCATCTGGATGTGCTGGCCGGGCGTGACACCCAAGGCGGCCAGTGCCGAGGTCGGCCCGGCGTTGAAGTCTTGCCGGGCCAGGGACAGTTCCAGCCGGTCGTGGATGCCTACCGCTGCACCGGCCACGTTCAGGCCGTAGTCTTGCGTATGTACGTGGGTAAGCGCGGCGCTGGCACCGATTTCACGCGCGGTGGCGTTGCTGCCCACCACGGCCCAGGGTGTCAGGCCGCCGCCTGCCGCACCATCGATGCTGCTGACACCGCCGGTCAGCAGCAGCTTGCCGGTGTCGGCATGGATGCCGGGGCTGCACAGGGCTAGCGTTGCGGTGGCTAGTGCAGTGGTCCATAGATGCATAAAAACTCCTCGTGGTTGGGGCCTGGAATGCATGGCTTTATTTGTACCATGCCTGCCTGTGCGCCCCATTTTTTGGTGCCCCGAAAATACCCCAAACCCTGGCTTTTTGCCATGTGCCCGACGGACAAATTCAACCTAGGTACCCTCCATGCAACATCCTTGGCACGCCCACTACTCCGTCGGAATGCCGACCGCCATAGCCACCTCGGGCCCGCAGACGGTGGTGGCGCTTTTAGAGCACAGTTTTGCCACCTACCGCGACAGCGATGCCTATGTCTTCATGGGCCATACGCTGCGCTATGGCGATGTGGATGCCTTGTCCACGGCGCTGGCCGCCTGGCTGCAAGCCCAGCCGCTGGCGCAGGGCGACTGCGTGGCCATCATGCTGCCGAATCTGCTGAGTTTTCCGGTGGCGATGGCGGCGGTGCTGCGCGCCGGATTCGTGGCGGTCAACATCAACCCGCTGTACACGCCGCGCGAGTTGCAGCACCAGCTGGTGGACTCCGGGGCCAAGGCCATCGTGGTGCTGGACCGCTTTGCGCCCACGCTAGAGGCCGTGATTGCCCACACCGATGTGGCCACCGTGCTGGTGGCGGCAGGCACCGATTTGCTGGGCCTGCCCGCCGGGGCCGCGCTGCCAGCGCTAAGCCCTGGCGGCAGCAGCTTTGTCGAGGCGATTTGGCAGGGCCGCAGCCTGCCGTACCAGCCGCCCGTGCTGCGCCCCAGCGACCCGGCGGTGCTGCAATACACCGGCGGCACCACCGGGGTAAGCAAGGGCGCCACGCTGCTGCACAGCACGCTGATCGCCACCCTGCTGGCCTCGGAAGCCTGGATGCAGCCCGGCCTACAGCGCCAAGTGCGCAGCACCCAGTTCACCATCGTCTGCGCGCTGCCGCTGTACCACGTGTTTGCGTTTGTGGTGTGCAGCCTGCTGGGCATGCGGGCCGGGGCGCGCAATATCCTCGTCCCCAACCCGCGCGACCAAACGGCGATGATTGCGCTGTTAAAGCCCTACAAACTGCACATGTTCCCGGCGGTCAACAGCCTGTTTGGCGCGCTGTTGCAGCACCCCGACTTTGCCCAGCTCGACTTCAGCGAACTCTGCATCAGCAACGGCGGCGGCAGCCCGGTGCAGGCCGCCGTGGCCCAGCGCTGGCTGCAGGTCACCGGCTGCCCCATCACCGAGGGCTACGGCCTGTCGGAAACTGCCGCCGCCGTGGTTTGCAACCGTACCGATCTGGCCGTGTTTACCGGCGACATCGGCCTGCCCATGCCTGGCGTACACATCCGCATGGTGGATGACGATGGCCAGGACGTGCCCCAGGGCCAGCCTGGCGAAATCGCCATCCACGGCCCGATGGTGATGGCCGGTTACTGGAAGCGCCCGGCAGAAACTGCGGCCGCCTTCACGGCCGACGGCTACTTCCGCAGCGGCGACATCGGCGCGATGGACGCGCAGGGCCGCATCTGCATCATCGACCGCAAAAAAGACATGCTGCTGGTGGGCGGCTTCAACGTCTACCCCGCCGAGGTGGAGGCCGTGGCGGCCAGCCACCCCGGCGTGCTGGAATGCGCGGTGGTGGGCGTGCCCGATGCCGCCACCGGCGAGGCCGTGCGTGCGTTTGTGGTGCGCCAAGACCTCGCCCTTTCTGAGGCCGACCTGCTGGCCTTCTGTGCCACCCAGCTCACCGGCTACAAACGCCCGCGCAGCGTGGTGTTTATCGACGCGCTGCCCAAGTCCGCGCTAGGCAAGGTGTTACGCCGCGAGCTGCGTACGGTTTAAAACAGCCAACCCGTCTGTGCTTCCAAATGCATAGCTGCTTGCGCATGTGGAATATGCGCCAGAGCCGTATTTGGAGCTAAATCTGCCCGCACCAGCGAACCCACCCGCACCCCCAACAGCCGCAGGCGTTTGTCCAGCGGTGCGCGCTTCAGGCACTGCCCGGCGGCGTGGCGGATGGCTTTGGCATCGGCCGTGGGGTGGGTCAGCGTGTGGTCGCGGGTGGCGGCCTTGAAATCGTCATAGCGCAGCTTGATGCCGATGGTTTTGCCCACGTAGCCCTTGCGCTGCAAATCTGCCGCCACCTGCTCGCACAGCCGGGTGAACACCGCACCCAGCTCGGCCCGGTCGTGCACCGCGTGCAGGTCGCGCTCGAAGGTGGTTTCGCGGCTCATGGACACGGGCTCGCTCTCGGTCACCACCGGGCGGTCGTCGCGGCCGTGGGCCGAGGCATGCATCCACGCCCCGGTGGCGCGGCCAAAATGCGCCACCAGCCACTGCGGGTCGGCAGCGGCCAGGTCGCCAATCGTGTGCAGGCCCAGTGCCGTCAGCTTCTCGCTGGCCTTGGGGCCAATGCCGTTGATCTTGCGGCAGGGCAGGGGCCAGATCAACGGTTGCAGGTCGTCCGGCCCGACGATGGAGATGCCGTTGGGCTTGTTGAACTCGCTGGCCATCTTGGCGATCAGCTTGTTGGGCGCCACGCCCACCGAACAGGTCAGCCCGGTGGCATCCAGCACCGCCTTCTGGATCAGGCGCGCTAGCACCCGCCCGCCCTCGCGCTGGCCGCCGGGCACCTCGGTGAAGTCCAGATAAATCTCGTCCACCCCCCGGTCTTCCATTAGCGGCACGATGTCTTGCGCAATGGCCTTGAACTGGCGTGAGTAGCGGCGGATTTCCTCAAAATCGACGGGGAGCAAAATCGCCTGCGGGCACAGCTTGGCCGCCTTCATCAAGCCCATCGCCGACCCCACCCCAAACTGCCGCGCCGCGTAGGTGGCGGTGGTGATCACGCCGCGCCCCACGTAGTCCTTGAGCTTGGGGAAGTTGCCCACGGCAATCTCCGCCAGCGCCCGCCCCGCCAGAGCCTCGTCCTCCTTGCGACGCCCGCCGCCAATCACCACCGGCAAGCCCTTGAGCTGCGGGTAACGCAGCAGCTCCACGGACGCGTAGAACGCGTCCATGTCGAGGTGGGCGATGCGGCGGGGTAGGGGGGTCACAGCACCAGCCGATCCAATGGGCTGGTCGTACCCCTTGCTGCCACCTTGAGAACATGGGTGTAAATCATGGTGGTAGACACGTCGCTATGGCCCAGCAACTCTTGCACCGTGCGGATGTCTGTGCCCGCTTGCAACAAATGCGTGGCGAAGCTGTGGCGCAGAGTGTGTACCGATACGGGTTTGCAAATGCCTGCCTGCGCAACCGCTTTCTTCAAGGCGCGTTGCAAGCGTTCTTCGTACAGATGGTGTCGCCGCTCCACACCGCTGCGCGGATCAATGGACAAGGTGGGCGACGGAAATACCCAAAACCAAGCCCATGTGTAGCCCACTTTGGGGTACTTTGCTTCCAGTGCGTGCGGTGTTTCGACCCCGCCGCGCTGGGCTTGGCGGTCAGCTTCCCACGTGGCCCGTGCCGCCAGCATTTGCGTACGTAATGCCGGGGCTAGCGACTGCGGCAGCATCACCACCCGGTCTTTGCCGCCCTTGGCCTCGCGCACGATGATGGCGTGGCGGTCAAAGTCCACGTCTTTGACGCGCAGCCGCATGCCCTCCATCAACCGCATGCCGGTGCCGTATAGCAAGCGCGCCAACAGTGCCGTTTCACCCTTCATGTACGCCAGCAGCCCGGCTACTTCGTCTTGCGTCATCACGCTGGGAATACGCCGCTTTTGGGTCGGACGGTTGATGCCGTCCATCCACGGCAGATCCATGTCCAGCACTTCACGGTACAAAAACACCAGGGCACTCAAGGCTTGGTTATGGGTGGATGTGGATACGCGGCGCTCGGTCGCCAGCATGGTGAGAAAGGCTTCAATCTCCGGCGCACCCATCAATCTTGGGTGCTGCATCTGGCCACCCCGGCCATGCCAGCGGATGAAAAACCGAATCCAGTACAGGTAAACCTTTTCGGTGCTGAGGCTATAGTGCAAGTAGCGAATCCGCTCCCGCACCTGGTCCAGTATCCGGGTGGATTGGAGCGGAGGCGTGCCGGGTTTCATGGAAATTTTATAACTGTTTTTTTGTACAGTATACTGGTCTAATAACCAGACTGCAAGCCACTTCCAGGAGATTTCAATGGATGATTTAAACCTCAGTAGCCGATTTAAACCGCAAGGTTTGCGGTGTACATCACGTTGAACTAAACCGCTGACGCGGTGACTGGTCATCACAGGCCGCCACCGCGTTATGCATTGCGCAGCACTTGCACACAGGGGCGATGAGGGCAAGCCT
>NZ_JBWMAU010000018.1:0-62672 GCF_056521445.1 Rhodoferax sp. LB1P47
CGTAGAGGCTGTGAATTCATTGCTGCAAGCGGCCAAAGCCAAGGCCCGTGGCTACGGCACAACCGACCACTTCATCGCTATGGCCTTCTTGATTGCTGGCAAGCTTTCTCACTTACCGCCCAATCCGCTTCAAAAAGCAAGGATTCGTCCATGATCTGAGTGGGGGTAGTGGTGTGCCACCCGAAACGGAAGAGAGCCAGAAAGGGAAAGTGATCGCGAGGATGTTGATCACTGGGTAGCTATACATTTGATAACTGCTTGTGCAGGCGAAATATGCGCTAGAGGCCTGAAACACTATGAGATTCTTGAAAACAGCGCCTTTGCCGCCACCTAAAAGTTCGTCTCAAAATCTCAATCAAAAAAGGGCAACACCATGGCTATTGAAACTGCAGTTTTGGCCGGAGGCTGCTTCTGGGGCATGCAGGACCTGATCCGCAAGCTGCCCGGAGTCGTCGCCAGCCGCGTGGGTTACGTGGGCGGCACCAACGACCACCCCAACTACCGCAACCACCCCGGCCATGCCGAGGGCGTGGCGATAGATTTTGACAACGTGGCCACCAGCTACCGCGCGATGCTGGAATTCTTCTTCCAGATCCATGACCCCAGCACCGTGAACCGCCAGGGCAACGACGTGGGCAGCAGCTACCGATCGGCCATTTTCTTCACCAGCGAAGCGCAAAAAGCCGTAGCCCTGGACACCATCCAAGACGTGGATGCCTCCGGTCTGTGGCCCGGCAAAGTGATCACCGAGGTGCTGCCCGCGCCCACCTTCTGGGATGCCGAGCCCGAGCACCAGGACTACCTGGTACACCGCCCCAACGGCTACACCTGCCACTTTGCCCGCCCGGGCTGGAAGTTGCCCGCGCGCGCAACGGATTGACGGAATGGGTGTTTTTTGCTACATAAAAAATAGCTACTACCGCCTATCAAATATAGGCTAGATGCCTTTTTGGCACGCGTATTACGGCTTCACGGTGTACGGCAGCAGCCGCGCCCGCGATGCCGACAGCAATGCCGTCATCGCCTTGGCCGCCGCATCCGGCTCGTGCGCCAGGATGTGGCGGTGCACGGCGGCGTGCAGGTCCAGGTCTTCGCTGGGGCGGGTGGCGTGGCGCAGCAGCATTTCGGAAGACACCCGCAAGGCGGCCTTGATGCCGTTGCCGATGGTGATGAACATGCCGTTGCGCGACACCTCGATGATGGTCATGTGGAAGGCCAGGTCGGCCTCGGCGGCGGCACGCACCTCGTTGGGTTTTCATGCAAAAGTACCACTCGTTGCTCATCTGGCTCGAATGCATTTCATGGATACTCGATGCATTTTTAATGAAGCTGGGCGTGCAATGAACGAGTCATCCATTGCGTAGCAATATAGGGGTCAAGCCCGGCGGTTCCACTCAATTTGACGGCGGCTCCAGTGCTCGGCGATGGACTGCGTGAAATCTGGACGGACCAGCTTAGCGCGCGATTCGCACCAGTCGGCTGACTCGCCTCGAACCACTATTCCTTCTAGTGTCCCTTGCCTAAACTGGCTGTGCTGGCAGCTCAGCAAGAGCTTAAGTTGCTGCAAAGTACATTTTGCTTGCAGCAACTCTGGCACCGCAGACAAACCCAGAACTGCCGCAAGTGCATTGCGCCGGGATGTGCTCCAAAACCGACTCAGCGTACGGTCATACACATCAAACATCAAAAACCAGTCTGGCAAGTGGTCATAGTTCAGCGAATGACGGGCTGCACACCACTCTCCAAATAACATTAAATTTGACTGTTTGTGCTGTGCCAGATTTTGGCGCAACTTATCCCCATGCAAGGCCAACCAATCAGGTAATCGTGCAAACTGGCCTGCAAGGGGGGGGCACAAATACTGCCCCCGATTTTGGGTGCGCAATTTACCGTCAGGCGAAAGTGAAATCCCCAAGTTGGCCCCGTCCAGTTTTTCTTCCACTACCACACCGGCACTTAGCAGTTCTGTTGCTTCTTGGGGCGACAGCACCTTGTCATCACGTGGTGCGCCCTGCGCCAACCAGGCGAGGTGGGGCGTATGGGGGAAGCGGAAGAAGTCGGTCACCTTTTACGCCTTGGCAACACGGGTACTTCCTGTTTGGGGAATTTCTTTTTATAAAAACGACAGGCATCTTCGGAGCACAAAAAATCCACCTCGACCCCCTTGGCCTGAAGCGCTGGCCACCAGTCCAGCCACTTGCAGTCGGCCGCTTGCAAGATTACAGGTTTGTCGGGATGCGCGTTCGAAACCGCCGCAAATTTGCGGTCTGGCGCATCAAACTTAGGCTGTAAATCTGTATCCGGAAATTCTGCGAATAAATTTTCGGTAATCTCTGTAACCGTGACCTGCTCTACTCGCCGTGGGTCGGAGAGATTGCGCAAGAGCCACTTCAAGAACAGATCACCAACGCCCCTGGGCGGCTTGATGCGAGTTTTGTTTTGATATTCACTCAAAATAAGGAAGGCGTCATCAATGACTGTTATTCCATTCACCTGCATGTCCATGAGTCTGCGAACACATGCGATCACACAGTCTGGTGACACATCCTTGTGCTGTTCGTTGGCCACCAATAAAACATTGGTATCAATTACCGCCCGCATCAAGTACTTCCAACACTGAGATGCTTCTTCTTTGTCTCCATTGCGGCCAATGTTCGCCCCGAAATATCAACCATTTCATCACCAAAAAAATTATCTGGCCAGTTTTCGATTTCTCCAAATATATTTAATCGTAATGGCTCCAGTTCAGTGCTGGAACCTGATCGGCGACAGAAATAGATGGCGACATCCTCTGGTGTTAATTCGCCCTCCGCAATTCGTCGTTGGAGGCGATTAAGAAGATGTTCCGAGTGACTTTCTATAATAATTTGTACGTTACGTGGTTTTCCATTCTCGCGGGCTTTAATTGCCGAGATAAAAACGTCTGCTAACTCTGCCTGTACTTGCGGGTGCAGGTGAATTTCTGGTTGTTCCATCCATACCGTTGAGTTGGGTGCGCAATAAAAAGCCTGCACCAAAGCTGGCAATACTTGTGACACTCCAAACCCTACGTCAGTAATTTTTACTTCAGGCGCACCCGTATGAGTTTTAACCAACACCTCATATTCTTTTCGCCCTTGCGCCACGGGTGTCACCGTAAAACTCTGAATAACTCCTAAGTCTTTCAACCAGGAGGCAATAAATGGCGTGAACGCCTGCTTGGTGCGCTTTGGGCCTCGATTCAGCATACGCCCCTCGTTTTCGGCTGCCAAAATGGCAGCCACTGTGGCTTCACCCGTTTGCCCAACACCCTCAGGCGTATCGCCAGACCATTGATAGGTGCGCTGCGGATGGTTTCGCAATGGTCCCAAATACGCAATACTGCCAAGCAAATTTTCTGTTGCAAGGGCAAAGTCTGTCAGAAACCCAGCATTTTTGAACCTGGCAATACTCAAGTCTGAGATACGGTAAAACTTTTCTGGTTCATCCAGAGGCCATTTTCGACCATCCGCCATTTTGAATTGGTATGTATGAGATTGCAAAGAAAACTTGCGGTCAGAATCCCGCGATAAATTGACATCCAATACAACACCATTCGCGTTCTTGAGGTCATATTTCAATGCCCTAACTTCTGGTTGCCCTGACTTTCCCGCTGATAATGTCACAGCTAAATTAAGCTGATTCCCGGAATAACGCAGTGCGCCATCCAATGGGTCTTTTACGTCCATAGTTTTTGGTAGATCCCAACCCAACTCGAATTCAAGTTCCTTGGTTAAATCATGACCATTCAAGCAATCTGAAAAAGTGCCCAAGTCAATCAAGGAGCTTGTGTCACCCAAGTGCAGCGCACGTTTTCGATCAGTGGAAATAGCTGTTTGTTTTAAGCCCAAGAGCAAATGTCCGAGACTACTTTTCCCAGCGCTATTGGCCCCAAATATCACGGTAAGGGGCGCGAGGCGGACAGACCCTGTATCGCGCCAAGCCTTAAAATTTTTAATACGTATAGATGTCAACATCGGTGCAAATCTCCTGCTTCCAGTCTATCCCACGCCACCCGCACAAACTGACCTTGCTCCACCCGAAAACCGTGCTGCTTAACTAATGGTTAAAAGTCAGTTCAAAAAGAACGTGATGAGTGGAGCGATGAGCCAAGTACACGCTGAAATTCAGGCTGGAGGCCGTCAGGTTGGTCAATGGTGGCCGGGTAGTGTTCGTCGCCGCCAAGATACTTACGGCTTCACGGTGTAAGGCAGCAGCCGCGCTCGCGATGCCGACAGCAATGCCGTCATCGCCTTGGCCGCCGCATCCGGCTCGTGCGCCAGGATGTGGCGGTGCACGGCGGCGTGCAGGTCCAGGTCTTCGCTGGGGCGGGTGGCGTGGCGCAGCAGCATTTCGGAAGACACCCGCAAGGCGGCCTTGATGCCGTTGCCGATGGTGATGAACATGCCGTTGCGCGACACCTCGATGATGGTCATGTGGAAGGCCAGGTCGGCCTCGGCGGCGGCACGCACCTCGTTGGTGGTGTAGGCGGCGGCCAGCGCGTGGTAGCGGCTGTCCAGCAGTTGCATGTCGGCGGCATTGCCCGCCTGGGCGGCTAGAAAGCAGGCGCGTGGCTCAAAGCACAGGCGCATCTCGTAGATGTCTTCGATGATCTTGGTGTCGAACTGGGCGTGCAGCCGCCAGGCCAGCACGTCGCGGTCCAGCAGGTTCCAGTCGGCAAACGGCAGCACCCGCGTGCCGATTTTGGGCGACACGTCGATCAGCCGTTTGCTCGATAGCTGCTTGATGGCTTCGCGCACGGTGGTGCGGCTAACCCCGTAGGCGCTGCACAGGTCGCCCTCCACCGGCAGCACGTCGCCCGGCAAAAACTCACCGCCCACGACGCGCATGCCGATGATTTTGGCCACCTGGGCGGTCATGGTGCCGACCAGCGGTTCACGTTCAAACATGCGGTTTCCTTTTGGGGCATCGCGTGCCCCCCTTATTTATTTACGACCTGTTGCCGTCGTCACGATCACGTTCCACGAACCGGGCTTCAACTCGGCCAGGATGGTTTCGCCGTCTACCTGCACGTGGGGGTTATTTTCGGGCACAACGGTGTTGGGCGCGTCCTTGGTGTTGGTGGCTTTCATATTGCTGTGGTGCAGTGCCAGCGCGTGGTCCAGCGTGCGGCTCGTGCCCAGGCCGCGCAGTTCAATGCGCAGTTGCATGCTTTCGGTGAGGTGGCGGTTCAGCGCAAACACCGTGGTGGTGCCAGTGGCTTCGTCGTCCACCACGCAGGCGCACAGGTAGGGGATTTCCGGGTGGCTTTTGGCCTCGTAGCTGGGCGAGTCGATCACCGGGCGCAGCACCTTGCCGTGGGCAAAGCGGGTGGCCTGGGCAAAGGGGTAGAAGATGGTTTGGCGCCAGGCCGGGCCGCCGGGCTCGGTCATGATGGGGCCAATCACATTCACCAGTTGCGCCAGGCAGGCCACTTTGACGCGGTCGGCGTTGTTCATCATCACGATGAGCGCGCCGCCCACCACCAGGGCGTCTTCGGTGTTGTAGATTTCTTCCAGCAGGCGGGGTGCCTCGGGCCAGCCGGGCTGGCGCAGGTCGTTGATGGAGCGGGCCTTGTACCAGACGTTCCACTCGTCAAACGACAGCATGATGCGCTTGGCCGAGTGCTTGCGCGCCGCCACGCCATCGGCCACGGCGACGATTTCCTTGATCGACTGGTCCATCTGCTCGATGCAGCCAAAAAACTCGGGCGTGGAGTCGCCACGGTTTTCAAAATAGGTGTGCAGCGAGATGAAGTCCACGTCGTCAAAGCAGTGCTCCAACACCGTGTCTTCCCACTGGCCGTAGGTGGGCATGTTGTGGGCCGACGAGCCACAGGCGGCGAGCTGGATGGTCGGGTCTACCAGGCGCATGAGCTTGGCGGTTTCGTGGGCGATGCGGCCGTATTCGTCAGCGGTTTTGGAGCAGATCTGCCAGGGGCCATCCATCTCGTTGCCCAGGCACCAGAACTTGATGTCGTGCGGGGCTGCCACGCCGTGGGATTTGCGCAGGTCCGACAAGGCAGTGCCGCCAGGGTGGTTGCAGTATTCGAGAAATGCGCGGGCCTCATTGGGGCCCCGGGTGCCCAGGTTGACGGCCCACATGGGTTCGATGTTGGTGGCTTCGCACCATTCCATGAATTCGTTGGTGCCGAACTGGTTGGTCTCGGTCGATGCCCAGGCCAGGTCCAGGCGCACCGGGCGGTCTGTGGCGGGGCCGACACCGTCTTCCCAGTCGTAGCCGGAGACAAAGTTGCCGCCGGGGTAACGCACGATGGTGGGGCCGAGTTCGCGTGTCAGCTCCATCACGTCGCCGCGAAAACCGCGTGCGTCAGCCGTGGGGTGGCCTGGCTCAAAAATGCCGGTGTAGACCGCGCGGCCCAGGTGTTCGACAAAAGTGCCGAAGATGCGCCGATCAAGTTCGGAGACGGCGAAGTCGCGGTCTACGACCAGGCGGGTGGAGATCATGGTGTGCTTCCTGTGTAAAAAAGGGGGGTGGGGCCGCCCTCGCGGCCCCGGGACAAAGGGGTGGTTTAGCGAACGCTGGCCAGCAACTTGTTGACGCGTTCTTCGGCCGACTTTTGCACTGCGGCTATGGGCTTTTTGGTCAGCAGCATGTTGACCATTTCTTCGCCGACGATGGCCTCGATGGCGCGCTGGCGTGGCACGTTGCTCGGCACAGACACGCCGATGCTGCTGATTTCCAGAATGTTGCTGCGGAAGGGCAGCTTCTTGAAGTCATCGCGGGCTGTGGCGGTGCTGTTGGCGGGCAAGTGGCCGGTACGGGCCCATTCGTAGTCGCGCTCCCACAAGAACTTCATAAACGTCAGCGCGGCTTGGCGGGTCTTGTCGTCTTTGGCGCCGCCCTTCAGCATCACCCAGCTGTGGCCGTCGGCAAATGCGGCTTTCTTGGCGTAGATTTTGGCGAACGGCACCACCGAGTAGCCGCCTTTCAGGGGCGAGTCGGCCTTGTCGGCAGCATCCACAAAGTCGCCAATCGTCCAGGTGCCGACGATGTGCACGCCGACATCGCCGTTGATGAAGGCCTGGTTGGCTGCGCCGTAGTCCATGTTGGGCTTGATCAGGCCCTCGGCGTACAGCGTGTTCATCAGCTCCAGCGCATTGCGGGCGGGCTTGGAATGCATATCGATCTGCTTGCCGTTGGCGGCAAACAGCGTGCCGTTTTGCTGCGCCACCAGGGTTACCAGGTTGCGGAAGTTGGCCGAGGTGTCGGCGGCGGGCCAGCCCAGGTAGGCTTTGCCGGTGGCGGCCTTGAACTTGCGGGCCTGGGCCAGCAGTTCTTCGGGGCTCTGCGGCAGCATGGCCGAGCCGTCGGCGTTGGCCAGCCCGGCTTTCTTCATCAGGTTGCCGTTGATGTGCCACAGCCAGGACCAGGTGTCGAAGGGCAGGGCGTAGGTTTTGCCGCCGATCTGCGTGCCTTTTTTGGCCTGTTCGCTGAACTGGTCGGTGCTGATGCCGACCGACTTAAAGCCGTCGTCCAGCGGCTCCACCAGCTTGCGGGCCACGTAGTCGCCCAGCACGGATTCGTGCATTACGGTGATGGTGGGCACGTCTTTGGCCACGATGCGGGCGCTGAGCTGGTCGTAGTACGGGCCCCATTCGGCGATTTGCGGCTTGACCACAATGCCGTCTTTGTTGGTGGCGTTAAATTCATTGATCAGCGTGGTGATGATGCCGCACTCGCCGCGCGCCTTGCTGGCATCCACGGCCTTGCCGTAGTCTGCATCGCAGGCACCAAAGAAGCGGGCCACGGTGATCTCGGTCTTGGCCTGCGCCGCGCACAGGGCGCTGGTGGTGGCCAGCGTGATCGCAACCAGGCTGGCTGCTAGTGTCTTCAGTCTCATGCTTGTCTCCTCGTTTTCAGGCCGTAGCCATTTTTTGGATGTGCAGCGGATCGGCGCTGCCCCGTTGAAACCTATAGAAAGTTCTTAGCGCACCGCTGTGCCCGCCACGGCGGTGACGATGTACTTCTGGAAAAACAGGTACAGGATGAACAGCGGCAGCCCGGCAAACACGGCCTGCGACATCAGGTAGCCAATGCCCTCGCTTTGGGCAAAGTTCGACTGGCTCGACGCCAGCCCCAGGGTGATGGTGTACATCTCTGATTTGGAGGCCGACACCAGCGGCCAGAGGTAGTCGTTCCAGGCGTTCAGAAAGGTGAAGATGCCCAGCGTGGCCTGCGCCGGTACCGACAGCGGCAGGATGATGCGCCAGAAGATCTTCAGGCGCGAGGCGTTGTCTAGCAGCGCAGCCTCTTCCAGCTCCACCGGGATGCCCCGGAAATACTGTGCCATCAAAAACACCCCAAACGGTGCAGCCAGCTTGGGCAAAATCAGCGCGCTGTAGGTGTTGTGCATGTCCAGGTCGGCAAACAGGCGGTGCAGCGGCACCAGAATGGCCTGCTCGGGCACGGCCAGCCCGGCCAGCACGCAGGCAAACAAGATGCGCCGCCCCGGAAACGTGGTGCGCGCAAAGCCGTAGCCCGCTAGCGAGGCAATCACCAGGGTCAAAAAGGTCTGCCCCAGCGAGACGATGGCGCTGTTGAGCAGCCAGCGGAACACCTGCGAGGTGCCCAGGATGTCGGTGTAGTTCTTCAGCGTGAACGGCGGCGCAAACAACACGTCGGTGCGCGCCATCAGCGCTGCGTTGGGCTTGAACGACAGCATGAAAATCCAGAACAGCGGGGCCACCCACACGCAGGCCAGGGCGATGGCGGCGGCCAGAATCAGACGGTCGCCCCAGCCGGTTTTCAACATACGGCTCATGGTTTTTGCTCCTCAACAGCGCGCTGGCGACCCAGCCAGGCTTGCACGCTCACGCCGATCAGCATCAAACCGAACAGCACCTGGGCCGAGGCGGCCGAATAGCCCAGCGCCCACTGGGTAAAACCGGTCTCGTAAATGAACTGCACGATGGGCCGTGAGCTATTGTTCGGCCCGCCCTGGGTCATCAGGTACGACTGGCCAAACAGCTGAAACTGCTGGATCACTTCGATCACCGCCACCAGCGCCACCGTGCGCTTGATCGACGGCAGGGTGATGGACACAAAGGTGCGCCAGCGGCCCGCGTTGTCGAGAGCGGCAGCCTCGTACATCTCTTGCGGAATCTGCTGTAGCGCCGCCAGAAACAACATCATCGGCAGGCCAATGATCCACCACACGGTAACCAGCGCCACGCAGGGCAGGGCCAGCGATTCGGTGACCAGCGGGGCTAGCGGTTGCATGCCTGCGCCGATCATCAGATTCGACAGCAAGCCCTTGTCGGGCATCAGCACCAGCCGCCACACCAGGGTGACGATGGTGACGGACAGTACGGACGATCCAAAAAAGATAGCGCGTAGCGCAGCACCGGTGCGCCCAGGTCGGTTTAAAGCCAGTGCCAATGCCAGCCCCAGGGCGACGAACACCGGCGTGGTCATGCCGACAAAGTAGAAGGTATTGCGTACTGCGCCCATGAAAATGTCGTCGTGCAACAGGTCGGCGTAGTTCTTCAGGCCGATGAAGTCGCTGGTGTCCGCCAGCATGTCTACGTCGCGCAGGCTCAGCCACCAGCCCAGCACCAGCGGCAGGACGAGCAGCAGAACGTAGACCAGCAGATAGGGCAGAACGAACAGGCCGTTCAGCCAATGTTTGGGTTGCTTGCGTGCCATTGCTAGCTCACTGCGGTGCATGGTGGGCCAGGCCCGCCGCGTCAAACACATGCAGGCGGGTGCTGTCGATGCGCAGCGCTACTGTTTCGCCAGAAGCCACGCCGCTGTCGCGGTGCGCCTCGGCCACCACGTTGCTGCCGTCGGCCAGGCCCACGTGCACCAGGGTGCGGTCGCCCAGGCGCTCCACCACGTCCACGCGGCCGGGCAATCCTCCATCCATGCCTTGCGGGTCCAGCGTGATGGATTCGGCGCGGATGCCCAGTGTCAGCGGGCCTGCCGGTACATCCGCGTCCAAGAGGCCGGTCTGGAAAACGCTGCCGTGGGCGATGCGCAGGCACAGCCGCCCCATCTGCGGGGCCACGCGTTCGGTGTCCAAAAAATTCATCGCAGGCTGGCCGATAAAGCCCGCCACAAAGCGGGTGGCCGGGCGGCGGTAAATCTCCATCGGCGCGCCGATCTGCTCGATGCAGCCCTTGTGCATCACCACGATGCGGGTGGCCAGCGTCATGGCCTCGACCTGGTCGTGGGTCACGAACACCATGGTGGATTGCAGCCGCTGGTGCAGCCGTGCCAGCTCGACCCGGGTCCGGGTGCGCAGGGCGGCATCCAGGTTGGACAGCGGCTCGTCAAACAAAAAGGCGCTGGGGTTTTTCACGATAGACCGGCCAATCGCCACCCGCTGGCGCTGGCCGCCCGAGAGTTGGCCGGGTTTGCGTTGCAACAGTGCGTCTAGCTCCAACATGCGGGCCGCGTCGGTGATGCGGGTGGTGATCTCGGCCTCGGCCAGGCCGATGTTGCGCATGCCGAAGGCCATGTTGTCGTACACCGTCATGTGCGGATACAGCGCGTAGTGCTGGAATACCATGGCCACGCCGCGTTGGCCGGGGGGCAGGTCGGTTACGTCCTTGCCGTTGATGGTGATGCTGCCGCTGGTCACCGGCTCCAGCCCGGCCATCATGCGCAATAGCGTGGATTTGCCGCAGCCCGAGGGGCCGAGGAACACCAGAAACTCGCCCTGCGCGATGTCCAGCGAAAGGTCGCTCATCACCACCACGTTGCCGTAATGCTTGCTGACCCGGTTCAGTTGAATGCCTGCCACGTTTTGTCTCCAGCCCAAAGTGTCTTTGGTATTATGAAAGACGATTCTAGGAGGGCTTGGATGGGGCAGTCAACAACAATCGATATTGCAGTGCAGCATCATAGATATGCAAATAACGGTCATTTTTAAGGCGTAAAAAAAGCAGCTAGCGCAGGTTCTAACTGCGCTAGCTGCTATGGTTTTTTATCTTAAAAAGTGTAGCGCTATGCGCCCATCGTTTCCGCCCAGGCCAGGGCTTGCAGGTGCGCCCAGTTGACTTGTTTATTGGACAAATGCAGGGCTTCGGCGGTGCGGGCAAAGACTTCGTCGTTGCCGCTTTCGCAGGCTTCGGTGAGGGCCAAAAACGGGGCCAGCACGCCCGTACGGTGCAGCAGGGCATCCAGCACTGGCTGGGGCAGGGCGACGGATTCCAGGGCTTTGGCCAGCGGCACGCCCAGCATCACGTCGAGCATGGAAAACACGCCCACTACAAAGGCGTTGTCGCAGTCTTCGGGCGACAGCATTTCGGCCGCCAGCAGCTCCATCAGCTTGCCGCGCACCACGGCGGTTTGGCCCACTACCGGGCCCGGGCCGTCTTTTCCGGTGCGCGAGGTAGTCATTAGCAGGGCGGCCCAGCGGAAGAGCTTGTTCAGCCCGAGGATCATCACCGCATGCCGGAACGAGGTGATTTCGCAGTTCAGCCCAAAGCCCGACGAGTTGATGAAGCGCAGCAGGTTGAACGACAGCGTGGGGTCGCGCTTGAGCAGCTCTTCAATCTCGGCCGTGCTGCCTTGTTTGCGCACCAGGTTGATGAGTTGCAGGATGGTGGCCTGCGAGGGGCGCAGGGTTTGCGCCTTGACCAGCGCGGGTTTGGCAAACCAGTAACCTTGGAACAGTTTGATGCCATAGCTGGTGAGTAGCTGGTGCTGTTCGGCAGTTTCTACCTTTTCGGCAATGATTTGGGCGGTGGTGTTCTTGTTGGCAAACTGGACGAAGGGCAGCACCATTTCGGGCTTGAGCACCATCAGGTCCAGCTTGACGAACGATGCCAGTGCCCGCCAGGAGGCGTAGCCACGGGTCAGCACCGTGTGGTTGAAGGCAAACCGGAAGCCGCGTTTGCGCAGGTCTTCCAGCACCAGGGCGTGGCTGGCGATGAGTTCGGGCTCGTTGCCGGGCACGCCGGGCACTTCGAGCACCACTTTGTCGGGGTGGACCAGCTCCAGGTGGCCGCCGCCCAGGCTTTCCAGTGTGCAGTTGATGAACACCAGCTTTTTGCCCACCAGGGTTTCGATGTCGGTGAACGACAAGGCGTTGACCAGCAGGGCGGCATCGCTGTCGGCGGTATAGCTGTGCACCGGGGAGGAGCGGTCAAATAGCTCGTAGCCAAAGACGGCGCGGTTTTCGTCCACGATGGCCTGGCGCGCAATCAGCACCTGGCTCTCGGGGCTGGCATCGGGTGCGGTGGATGGCTGTGGGTCTTGGATGGGGTTTGGTATAGAGGACATGGCGTTGTAAGTTCTACGGGCCACGGAGGCGCTTGATTTCTATTTTAGAGAAGATCGTCCTGCAAAAGGACGGAAAATGGTTGCAAAGGACGGTATTTTGGGCTCACATGGTCAGGCTGTCGGCCCAGACCAGCGCCTCCATGTGGGCCATGTTGATATGGTGGCTACTGAACTTCAAGGCGTTGGCGGCGCTGCCAAAGGCATCATCGTCGCCACTTTCGCAGGCCTTGGTCAGGGCCAGCATGGGGCCGTAAATACCTGTGCCGTGTTGCAAGGCTTCAGAGACGGCCTGGGGCAGCGACAGCAGTGCCAGCGCCTGGTTCATCGGCATGCCCAGCATCACGTCGAGCAGCGAGAAAATGCCCACCACAAAAGCCCCGTCGCATTCGTCGGGCGATAAGCTGCCGGTGGCCAGCAGTTCCATCATGCGGCCGCGCACCACCGCCATAGTGCCCACCGCTGCCGGGGTGCCATTGGCTGTGGATGCGGTCAGCAGCAGGGCCGCCCAGCGGAACAGTTTTTTCAGGCCCATCAGCATCACGGCCTGGCGGAACGAGGTGATCTCGCGGTCCAGGCCAAAGCCGGCGGAGTTGATCAAACGCAGCAGATTGAAGCCCAGCACCGCATCTTTTTTCAGCACGGCCTCAATCTCTTCGGTGCTGGCCTGGCTGCGCACCAGGTTGATGAGCTGCAACACATGGGCCTGGGCGGCACTGGCTACCCTGGTGGTGATGACATCCGGGCGGGCAAACCAATAGCCCTGGAACAGCGTGGCCCCATACGACAGCAGCGCGTTGAACTGCTCCACGGTTTCTACTTTTTCGGCCACTACAGCGGCCCGGGTGCGGGATTTGACGGCCCCCACAATCACCTGCAATTGCTCGGGTTTGAGTGCCATCAGGTCCAGCTTGACGTAGTCGGCCAGCGGCTGCCACGAGGCATACACCGGGGCCAGCACCGTGTGGTTGAAGGCCAACCGAAAGCCGCGCTGGTGCAGCTCCAGCAGGGTTTGCTGGCGTGCCGCAATGTCGGCGGGCGCATGGCCCGGTACGGGGCCGACTTCGAGCACCACTTTCTCGGGCTGGATCAGGTCCAGGTGGCCGCCCGACAGGCTTTCGTGCGTGCAGTTGACGAAGATGCTCATCTTGCCCACCAGCGACTCGTTGCCGGTGTGGGTCATGGCGTTGAACACCAGGGCCACATCACTGGCCGCGTTATGGGCGACTGTGGAGCGGTCAAACAGCTCGTACGCCACCACGGCACGCTGGGCATCCATGATGGGCTGGCGGGCGATGACGATGGCGCCGGTATTTACGGGCGCGGTGGGGGTATCGGGAGAGGCAGGCATGGACAGTAGGGGAAACGGGTATAGGGAACTATGGGTTTGCACTATGCCAGCAAAATCGCCAGTTCTTCATCGGTAAACCCAGCTTGCAGGCGCGCTTGGGTATTAAAGGGCGGTTTGGGTGTGGGCGCGTCATAGCGCTCGGCCAGCACCCGGTAGTGTGCCACCGGGTCCAGCCCGTCGCGTTGGCACAGCCAGCGATACCAGTGGTTGCCAATCGCCACGTGGCCTACCTCGTCGTTCAGGATGGTTTCTAAAATTTCCACTGCCCGCAACGCCTGCGGCGTGGCCACCCGGCGCAGCTTGGCTTGGATCAGCGGCGTGGCATCCAGCCCGCGTGCCTCCAGCGTGCGCGGCACCAGGGCCATGCGGGCCACCACGTCGCCTGCGGTAGCGGCGCACACCGTCCACAGGCCGTCGTGGGCGGGAAAATCGCCGTAATCCCAGCGCTGGCCCTTCTCGCCCCCTGGCCCCTCCAGGCTTTGCAGATGGGTGCGCAGCAAGCTGAAATGCAGTGCCTCTTCACCGGCCACCCGCGCCCAGTCAAGGTAGTACGCATCGGGCATGCCGTCAAAGCGCCACACTGCGTCCAGGGCCAAATTGATGGCGTTCAGCTCGATATGCGCCACGGTGTGCAGTAGCGTGGCCAGGCCGTCAGGGGTGAAGGGCGAGCGGTGGGGTTTGGTGACGCGCTCTACCAGTACCGGACGGGCCGGGCGGCCGGGCACAGGGGTGTGGGGCTCGGGTTGTAGGGGTGCTATCGAAAGTGTAGCTGCTTGCGCATATATTAATTGCGCTGCGGCCACTTTTTGTGTTGGGTCGTTAAGGCGCAGGGCTTGTAGCGCGAGGGTTCTAAGTTCCATTCCGCCATTGTAGAAACCACCATCAGTGCAGCCACTCCGCACTGCGCAAGGTGTGCGAGGGCAGCTCGCCAAACATCTCTTTGTAGTCGTGCGCAAAGTGCCCCATGTGGAAAAAGCCCCACTGCGCGGCCACATCCTGCACGCTGCGCTCGTGGGCGCTGGCGGCGCGCAGTTGGCGGCGGCAGGCGTTGAGGCGCACGGCCTTCAAAAAGTCGGCAGGCGACAGGCCCACGACGCTGAGGAAATGGTTTTGCAGCGTGCGCCGCGTGAGGTGTAGCCGGGCGCACACATCGTCTACCGTGATGGCCTGGTGCAGTGGCTGGCTGACCAGGGCGCGGGCCGCCAGCACTGTGGCAAAGCGGCGCTGGTGGGCGTGCGGGCCGAGTGGGGCAGGGGGCACCGTGCGTGGCGATGGTGCGCACAGCAGCGTGAGTAGCTGGTGGACGCGGCGGGTCAATGCCACGCTGTCAGCCTGGTCCCCGCAGTGCAGGATGGCCTCGATGCTGGCGCACACCGCTGCGTGGTGGTGGGGCGAGATCGGCGTGGCCTGCACGCTGGGCAAGCTGGCATCCAGCCAGGCGGCATCCACCACCACGCCGTAAATGCCGAAGTTGTGGGGCGTGCGCAGGCTAAAGCCCTCGCTGGCGCGGGCCATCAAAATCGCCGGGGCCTGGGCCAGGTCGTGTTTGTGGCCGCAAAAGTGCAATGCATCGGGGGCCACCGCATCGGGGATGCCAAACCACACCGAACCCTGCCAGGGCCGGCATTGCTGGCTGGTGGGCTGGGCCGTGTGCTCGTGGAAGATTTGCAGGCGCGGGGCCTCCATCCACACCTCGCGCACCTGGCCCTGGAAGCGGCCGCCGCTGAGCTGGTCGTACTCCTGGTGCCAGCGCGACAGGTGGCTGGCGTGCTCGTCCACATCGGCACTGGAGCGGGCCAGGTAGCGCACAGGGAGTTCGATAGGGGTGGGTGCGAGGGTCATACCGCCGTCTATGCAAAACCAATGCCAAGGTGTTGGTTTATCCCAAAATGGCAAAAATCAGATAAGTGAACGGAGATTTCCGATTCGGGATAGGACATTCATCACGCTTTTGCTCCAATTTGTACAACTTTAGGAGGAAATCGTCTATGTCTACATCCGCACCCGCACCGCACCTGAAAAAAGTGCTCGGCACCGTTCAACTTTGGGGCATCGCCGTGGGGCTGGTGATCTCGGGCGAATACTTTGGCTGGAGCTACGGCTGGAACACTGCGGGCACGCTGGGCTTTTTGGTAGCCACGATGCTGGTGGCCACCATGTACACCACGTTTATCTTCAGCTTTACCGAGCTGTCCACCGCCATTCCGCATGCGGGCGGGCCGTTTGCCTATGCGCGGCGGGCATTTGGGCCTACCGGCGGCTTTATTGCAGGGTTTGCCACGCTGGTGGAGTTTTTGTTTGCCCCACCGGCGATTGCGCTGGCCATCGGGGCGTATCTGAACGTGCAGTTTCCGACGCTCAACCCCAAGTGGATTGCGGTGTCGGCCTACTTCATCTTCATCGGCCTGAACTGGGTGGGCGTGAGCATCGCCGCCACCTTCGAGCTGGTGGTCACCCTGCTGGCCATTTTTGAGCTGCTGCTGTTCATGGGCGTGGTCAGCCCCGGCTGGTCGATGGCCAACTTTGTGGCCAACGGCTGGGCCGGTACCGACACCTTCAACGGTGCGGCGGTGGCGGGCATTTTTGCCTCTATTCCGTTCGCCATCTGGTTCTTTCTGGCTATCGAAGGCGCGGCGATGGCCGCCGAAGAGGCCAAAGACCCGCACCGCACCATTCCGGTGGCCTACATCACCGGCATCCTGACGCTGGTGGTGCTGGCCTTTGGGGTGATGATTTTTGCCGGTGGCGTGGGCGACTGGCGCAAGCTGGCCAATATCAACGACCCGCTGCCCCAGGCCATGAAGGTGGTGGTGGGCGAAAACAGCGGCTGGCTGCACATGCTGGTGTGGATAGGCATGTTTGGCCTGATTGCCTCGTTCCACGGCATCATCATGGGCTATTCGCGGCAGATTTTTGCCCTGGCCCGGGCCGGTTATTTGCCCGCCTACTTTGCCAAACTGAGCCCGCGCTTCAACACCCCGTACCGCGCCTTGCTGGCCGGTGGCGTGGTGGGCATAGCGGCGATTTTTAGCGACGAATTCATCCAGTTTGGCGGCCAGACGTTGACCGCCAACATCGTTACCCTGTCGGTGCTGGGCGCGATCGTGATGTACATGATTTCCATGGCTTCTTTGCTCAAGCTGCGCCGCAGCGAACCCCTGCTGCTGCGCCCTTACCGGGCTCCGTTCTACCCGGTGTTCCCGATCATCGCGCTGGGCCTTGGCTGCGTGTGCCTGGGGGCGATGGTATGGTTCAACACCATGCTGACAATGTTGTTCCTGGGCCTGATGGCCCTGGCCTATGGCTACTTTTTACTCACCCGCCAGTCGCGCAACGATGCACCGGTGGATGCCATGCTCGGCACCCAGCATTGAACCAGGAGCACCATGCGCTACCGCTGCACCATCGCGTCCCAGGTCTATGCCTTTGACGACCTGCGCCAGGTGATGGCGATGGCCAGCCCGGCCCGCTCAGGCGACTACCTGGCGGGCGTGGGCGCGGCCACCGCCCAGCAGCGCATGGCCGCCCGCCATGTGCTGGCCGAGCTGCCGCTGAAGCAGTTCCTCACCGAGGCGCTGGTGCCCTATGAAGACGACAACATCACCCGCCTGATCATCGATAGCCACGATGCCGCCGCCTTTGCCCCGGTGGCCCACATGGCGGTGGGCGACTTTCGCAATTGGCTGCTCGGCCCGCTGGCCACCACCGCCGCCCTGGCCGCGCTGGCCCCCGGCCTGACCCCCGAGATGGTGGCGGCGGTATCCAAGCTGATGCGCAACCAGGACCTGATCGCGGTGGCCCGCAAATGCACCGTACTCACCCGCTTTCGCAACACCCTGGGCCTGCCCGGCCACCTGGCGGTGCGCCTGCAACCCAACCACCCCACTGACGACCTGCGCGGCGTGGCCGCCTCCACGCTGGACGGGCTGATGTTTGGTGCGGGCGATGCGGTGATCGGCATCAACCCCGTATCCGACAACCTGGCCACCCTGGGCGGCCTGCTGCACATGCTGGACGCGGTGGTGCAGCGCTTCGAGATCCCCACCCAGACCTGCGTGCTGACCCACGTGACCAACACCTTGCAGCTGATCGACGCCGGTGCACCGGTAGACCTGGTGTTCCAGTCGATAGGCGGCACCGAAAAAACCAACCGCTCTTTCGGCGTGACCCCCGAACTGCTCGACGAAGCCTATGCCGCCGCCTTGTCGCTGCAACGCGGCACGCTGGGCCAAAACGTCATGTACTTTGAAACCGGCCAGGGCAGCGCCTTGTCGGCCAACGCCCACTTCGGTGTAGACCAGCAAACCTGCGAGGCCCGCGCCTACGCCCTGGCCCGGCGCTATCAGCCGCTGCTGGTCAACACCGTGGTCGGCTTCATCGGCCCCGAATACCTGTTTGATGGCAAGCAAATCATCCGCGCCGGGCTGGAAGACCACTTCTGCGGCAAGCTGCTGGGTCTGCCGATGGGCTGCGACGTGTGCTACACCAACCACGCCGAGGCCGACCAAGACGACATGGACACCCTGCTGGTGCTGCTGGCCAACGCCGGGCTCACCTTTTTGATCGGCGTGCCCGGGGCCGACGACATCATGCTCAACTACCAAAGCACCTCGTTCCACGACGCACTGTTTTTGCGCGACACCATCGGCCTGCGCCGCGCCCCTGAATTTGAAGCCTGGCTGCAACGCATGCAGATCAGCGACGGGGCAGGGCGCATGCTGCCTGCGGGTGCCGGGCACGGGCTGCTGCAAGGCATGGATAGCTTGGTGGCCGCATGACCGTACCCAAGCCCGTGGACACGGGCCTCACCTTGAATCCCTGGGATGCCTGGCGCAGCCAAACCCCCGCCCGCATCGCCCTGGGCCGGGCCGGGGCCGCCATTCCTACCGATGAATCCTTGCGCTTTGGCTGGGCCCACGCGATGGCCCGCGATGCCATCCACGCCCCGCTGGATGCACCGGCCCTGCACGCCCGGTTGGGCTTAGAGGGCTGGAGCGTGCTGCACGCCCGCAGCCAGGCCGACGACCGCACCACCTACCTGCGCCGCCCCGACCTGGGCCGCCAGCTGCGCCTGGATGATGCCCAGCAGCTGCACACCCAGCGCGGCAGCACCAAGCCGGTAGACCTGTGCCTGGTGGTCGGCGACGGCCTGTCGTCCCTGGCGGTGCAGCGCCACGCCGCCCCCTTGCTGGCCGCCCTGCGCCCGCTGCTTCCGCCTGACTGGACCATCGCCCCGGTGGTGCTGGTCACCCAGGCCCGGGTGGCGGTGGCCGACGAGATTGGCGAAATCTGGGGCGCACGCCTGCTGGTCATGCTGATTGGCGAGCGCCCCGGCTTAAGCTCACCTGACAGCCTAGGCATTTATCTCACCCACGCACCCCGCCGGGGCCGCTCGGATGCCGAGCGCAACTGCATCTCCAACGTGCGGCCCGAGGGTCTGTCGTACGCCGCTGCGGCGCACAAGCTGGCCTGGCTGCTGGGCCGGGCGGGCCAGTTGGGCCTGAGCGGCGTGGGGCTGAAGGATGAGAGCGGCCCCGCCCCGGCGCTGCTGCCGGACTGATTCCGCCTGCGTTCTTACAATTGGGGTTTTGCAAAAGGACCACCGTGTCTGAACTCCATAAATTCTTATTCGACGGCCTGCCCGTCCGTGGCTGCATCGTGCGCCTCACCGATGCCTGGCAAGAAATCTTGCAACGCCGCGCCTCCAACACCACCACCGGGGCCTACCCCGCGCCGGTGGCCGAACTGCTGGGCGAAATGACGGCAGCGGGCGTGCTGATGCAGTCCAACATCAAGTTCAATGGTGCGGTGGTGTTGCAGATTTTTGGCGATGGCCCGGTCAAGCTGGCCGTGGTGGAAGTGCAGCCCGACTTCAGCGTGCGCACCACCGCCAGCGTGATGGGCGAGGTGCCGCTGGATGCCACCCTGAGCCAGATGGTCAACGTGGACAACCAGGGCCGCTGCGCGATTACGCTGGACCCCAAAGACAAGTTCCCCGGCCAGCAGCCCTACCAGGGCGTGGTGCCGCTGTTTGGCGACCAGCATGAAAAGCTGGAAAAGCTCAGCGACGTGCTCCAGCACTACATGCTGCAAAGCGAGCAGCTCGACACCCTGCTGGTGCTGGCTGCCGACGACAAGGTCGCCGCCGGGCTGCTGATCCAGCGCCTGCCGGTGAAGGGCGAAAACAACCTGGCGGGCAGCGTGACCAGTGAGGCCAACGAGGACGAAATTGGCCGCAACGAGCACTACAACCGCATCGCCACCCTGGCCAGTACCCTGAAGCGCGAAGAGCTGCTGACGCTGGACGTGGACACCATACTGCGCCGCCTTTTCTGGGAAGAGCAGGTGCTGATGTTCAGCCCGCACATCGGCCCCACCGCGCCCAAGTTTGCCTGTAGTTGCAGCCGCGAGCGCGTGGGCGCGATGATCCGCAGCCTGGGCACCGACGAGGTCGAGGGCATCCTGGCCGAGCGCAACGAGGTGGAGGTGGGCTGCGAGTTCTGCGGCAAGCAGTACCGCTTTGACGCGGTGGATGCGGCGCAGTTATTCACCACGCCGGATGCCACGTTGCCCGGCCCGTTATCTGTTCAATAAGCCGCTAAACAGTTTGTGCTCGCACTCGGGGTCGCTGCACTTCTCGCAGTTCCATTTCCAGTCCGGGCCTTGGTTTAAAGAAAATCGGCCTCTAGCGCTTATTCCTCCTGCGCTAGTAGCTATTGATTCAATAGCATGCAAGGCGTTGCGGGTGCGGGCCACATCTTTGCCGTAAACCACCTGGTAGGGCAGATGTCCCCGGGCCAGTGCGGCGCGCAAGGCGGCATCCACCGGGGCGCGGCTGTGCGGGCCGTCGCGCTGCGGGTCGGCCACCCAGGGCAGGTCCAGGCCGGTCAGCAGGGTCAGGTCGAAACCCCGTTGCTGCGCCAAGGCCGATGCATACAGCGAATCGTCGCCAAACAGCAGGTCGCTGTACACGGCCGTCATCAGCGCGGTGGTGTCGGCTAGCAAATATGTGGAGGAGGGGGCTTGCGCGATCTGCGCGGTCTGCGCCAGGGCAATGCCTTGTTGCTCGTCCGTACGCGGTGTGCGGCCAGCGGTGTCGCACCACAGGCGCAAAAACTCGGGGATGTGGGAGACGCTGTGCCCTTGGCTGCGCAAGCCAGCAGTAAGACCTAGAGCCAACTGGGTTTTGCCGGTGCTCTCGGCACCCAGCAAAGCAATTTTGATCAACTTACTTGGTGGAGATGTGGACGAAAATTTCGTTCGATTTGACCATGCCCAGCTCGAAGCGGGCACGTTCTTCGACCATTTCCAGACCCTCTTTCAGGTCTCGCACCTCGGCGCTGAGCTGGTCGTTTGCCAGTTGCGCCTGTGCGTTGTGTTCTTTGAGCGTCTCCAGTTTTTGCTGGAGACGCGTCACTTCGGGAATGCTGCCACGCCCAAACCACAGCTGCCCGTGCAGTATCGCCAGCAATGCCAGCAGCACTATCGGTACGACACGGGAAGCCATGAACTAACCTTACTTCAGGTTGTAGAACGCTTTGCGGCCGGGGTAGGTGGCCACGTCGCCCAGGTCTTCTTCGATGCGCAAGAGCTGGTTGTACTTGGCCATGCGGTCCGAGCGGCTCAGCGAGCCGGTTTTGATCTGGCCCGCATTGGTGCCCACAGCGATGTCGGCAATGGTCGAATCTTCGGTTTCGCCCGAGCGGTGGCTGATCACGGCGGTGTAACCGGCGCGCTTGGCCATCTCGATGGCGGCGAAGGTTTCGGTCAGGGTGCCGATCTGGTTGATCTTGATCAGGATCGAGTTGGCGATGCCCTTGTCGATGCCTTCTTGCAAGATCTTGGTGTTGGTGACGAACAGGTCGTCGCCCACGATTTGCACGGTTTTACCCAGGCGGTCGGTCAAAATCTTCCAGCCGTCCCAGTCGCCTTCGGCCATGCCGTCTTCGATGCTGATGATGGGGTACTTATCGACCCAGGTGGCCATGATGTCGGTCCACTCCTGGCTGGTCAGCGACCAGCCTTCACCGGCCAGCTCGTACTTGCCATTCTTGTAGAACTCGCTGGCTGCGCAGTCCAGGCCCAGGGCGATTTGCTCGCCGGGCACGTAGCCCGCGTCGGTGATGGCTTGCAGAATCATCTGGATAGCAGCTTCGTGGCTGGGCACGTTGGGGGCAAAGCCGCCTTCGTCGCCGACTGCAATGCTCATGCCCTTGTCGTGCAAAATTTTCTTCAAGGCGTGGAACACTTCGGCGCCGTAGCGCAGAGCCTCCCGAAAGCTCGGAGCACCCACGGGGATGATCATCAGCTCTTGCAAGTCGAGGTTGTTGTTGGCGTGCGCGCCGCCGTTGACCACGTTCATCATGGGCACGGGCATTTGCATGCCGCCCATGCCGCCAAAGTAGCGGTACAGGGGCAGTCCAGACTCTTCGGCAGCGGCGCGGGCCACGGCCATCGACACGGCCAGCATGGCGTTCGCGCCCAGGCGGGATTTGTTTTCGGTGCCGTCCAGGTCGATCAGGGTCTTGTCCAGGAAGGCTTGTTCAGCCGCGTCCAGGCCCAGAATGGCTTCAGCGATTTCGGTGTTGATGTGCTCAACGGCCTTCAACACGCCCTTGCCCAAATAGCGCTTCTTGTCGCCATCGCGCAGCTCAATGGCTTCGCGCGAACCGGTGGACGCACCCGACGGCACGGCCGCACGGCCCATAGTGCCGGATTCCAGCAGCACATCGCATTCGACGGTAGGGTTGCCGCGTGAATCCAGAATTTCGCGGGCGACGATGTCAACAATGGCACTCATTTTTGTCTTCCTCAGTAGTTAAAAATCAGGCCCGTGGCATGCACGGGCCTTGGCTTTCGATTTTTGCATGGCTTTTGTGTCGCGCATGCGCCAGGTTCTGATTGTTTGGGGTACGTAACCGCTATCCCGACCAGATCAGGCTGAAAAGCTGTTTTCGAGGTAGCCGTTTTTCTTGGTTACGCGGTCCAGCGCCACCAGGGTTTCCAGCAGGGCGCGCATGTGCTTCAGGGGCACGGCGTTGGGGCCGTCGCTCATGGCCACGGCGGGGTTGGGGTGGGTTTCCATGAACAGGCCTGCCACGCCCACGGCAACTGCCGCACGCGCCAGCACCGGCACCATTTCGCGTTGGCCACCGCTGCTGGTGCCGTTGCCGCCGGGTAATTGCACCGAGTGCGTGGCATCAAACACCACCGGGGCCAGCGTGTCGCGCATGATGGCCAGGCTGCGCATGTCGCTGACCAGGTTGTTGTAGCCAAAGCTGGCGCCGCGTTCGCAGGCCATGAAGTTGTCTTCTTCCAGCCCGAGTTCGCGGGCGGCGGCGCGGGCTTTGTCGATCACGTTCTTCATGTCGCCAGGGGCCAAAAACTGGCCCTTTTTGATGTTCACCGGCTTGCCCGACTGGGCCACGGCGCGGATGAAGTCGGTCTGGCGGCACAAAAATGCGGGCGTTTGCAGCACATCGACCACGCTGCACACCTGGGCGATCTGCGATTCGTCGTGGATGTCGGTCAGCACCGGCACGCCCAGTTCACGTTTCACCTTGGCCAGAATCTCCAGCCCTTTGTCGATGCCGGGGCCACGAAAGGTGCTGCCGCTGCTGCGGTTGGCCTTGTCGAAGCTGCTTTTGAAGATGAACGGAATACCTAGAGCGCTGGTGATTTCTTTCAGCGTACCGGCGGTGTCCATTTGCAGTTGCTCAGACTCGATGACGCAGGGGCCTGCGATCAGGAAGAAGGGCTGGTCCAGGCCGATGTCAAATCCGCACAGTTTCATTTTTTATCTCCTTGGTGCACCACGGCGGCTTTGATAAACGCATTGAACAGCGGGTGGCCGTCCCACGGGGTGGATTTGAATTCGGGGTGGAACTGCACGCCCACAAACCAGGGGTGGACGCTTTGTGGCAGCTCGACCATTTCGGTCAGCTGCTCGCGTTGCGTCAGGGCCGAGATCACCAGCCCGGCTGCCCGCAGGCGGTCCAGGTAGTGCACGTTGGCTTCATAGCGGTGGCGGTGGCGCTCGGTGACCACGTCGCCGTAGATGCTGTGCGCCACGGTGCCAGGGGCCACGTCGGAGCTTTGCGCACCCAGACGCATGGTGCCGCCGAGGTCGGAGTTTTCGTCGCGGGTCTTGATGGTTCCGTCGGCATCTTTCCATTCGTTGATCAGCGCGATCACCGGGTGCGGGGTGAGTGGCTCGAATTCGGTGCTGTTGGCATCCGCCATGCCGGCCACGTGGCGGGCAAATTCGATGGTGGCCACCTGCATGCCCAGGCAAATGCCCAGGTAGGGCACTTTGTGCTCACGGGCGAATTGGGCAGCGCAAATCTTGCCCTCAATGCCGCGTTTGCCAAAGCCGCCGGGCACCAAGATGGCATCGAACGCGGCCAGCGTGTCCACCGTGTCGGGCACGATGGTTTCCGAGTCGATGTAGCTGATCTTGACGCGCACATGGTTCTTCATACCGGCGTGGCGCAGCGCTTCGTTGAGCGACTTGTAGCTGTCGCTCAGGTCCACGTACTTGCCGACCATGGCGATGTTGACGTCGCCGCGCGGGTGGGCGGTTTCATACACCAGGTCGTCCCAGCGCTTGAGGCTGGCGGGCGGGGTGTTCAGGCGCAGCTTGTCGCAGATCAGGCCGTCCAGGCCTTGCTCGTGCAGCATGCGCGGCACTTTGTAGATGGTGTCCACGTCCCACATGGAGATCACGCCCCATTCGGGCACGTTGGAAAACAGCGAGATCTTGGAGCGCTCTTCTTGCGGAATCGGGCGGTCGGCGCGGCACAGCAGCACATCGGCCTGGATGCCGATTTCGCGCAGTTGCTTGGCGGTGTGCTGGGTGGGCTTGGTTTTGAGTTCACCGGCTGCGGCGATCCAGGGCACGTAGCTCAGGTGCACAAAGGCGGTGTTGTTCGGGCCCAGTTTCAGGCTCATTTGGCGCACGGCTTCCAGGAAGGGCAGCGATTCGATGTCGCCCACGGTGCCGCCAATTTCCACCAGCGCCACATCCACCGCGTCGGGCTCGCCAAAACGCGCACCGCGTTTGATGAACTCTTGGATTTCGTTGGTTACATGCGGAATCACCTGCACGGTTTTGCCGAGGTAGTCGCCCCGGCGCTCTTTGTCGAGCACGCTTTTGTAGATTTGGCCGGTGGTGAAGTTGTTCGACTTGCGCATGCGCGTCTCGATGAAGCGCTCGTAGTGGCCCAGGTCGAGGTCGGTTTCTGCGCCGTCGTCGGTGACGAAAACTTCACCGTGTTGCAGCGGCGACATGGTGCCGGGGTCTACGTTGAGGTAGGGGTCCAGCTTGATCAGGGTGACTTTGAGTCCCCGCGATTCGAGGAGTGCTGCAAGAGAGGCTGAAGCGATTCCCTTGCCGAGGGAAGACACGACACCGCCGGTGACGAAGACAAATTTGGTCATCTCAAAGTCGGGAGGTGATCCCGGGGGAGGTGGTAAAACAAGATTATAAGGGCGACAAATGGGCACTCTGGCTCTGCTACATTGCCCGCCATGAACCCCAATACCTCTCCCCTGGCCGCTGGCGATCTGGCGGGCAAGCACATCGTGCTGGGCCTGACCGGCGGCATTGCCTGCTACAAATCGGCCGAGCTGTGCCGCCTGCTCCTCAAGCAAGGCGCCACCGTGCAGGTGGTGATGACCGAGGCGGCCACGCAGTTCATCACCCCGGTGACGATGCAGGCGCTGAGCAACCGGCCCGTGTATGGCTCGCAGTGGGATGCGCGGGAGCCTAACAACATGCCGCACATCAACCTGAGCCGCGAGGCCGATCTGGTCCTGATTGCGCCGTGCAGCGCCGACTTCATCGCCCGGCTGGTGCAGGGCCGCACCGACGAGCTGCTCAGCCTGCTGTGCCTGGCCCGGCCCATCGCTACCGTGCCGCTGCTGGTTGCGCCTGCCATGAACCGCGAAATGTGGAGCCACCCCGCCACCCAGCGCAATATGGCGCAGTTGCAAGCCGACGGCGCGGTGATTTTGGGCGTGGGCACGGGCGACCAGGCCTGTGGCGAAACCGGCGATGGCCGCATGCTGGAGCCCGCTGAGCTGCTGGAGGACGTGATCGCCTTCTTTCAGCCCAAAACCCTGGCCGGGCACCGCGTGCTGGTCACCGCCGGGCCGACTTTTGAAGCCATCGACCCGGTGCGCGGCATCACCAACCTGAGCAGCGGCAAGATGGGTTTTGCCATCGCCCGCGCCGCCCGCGAGGCCGGGGCCGAGGTCACCCTGGTGGCCGGGCCGGTGGCCTTGCCGACCCCGCGCGGTGTCGCCCGTGTGGATGTGAAATCTGCACAAAATATGCTTGAAGCCGTTATTCCATATGCGCAGAAGGCTACTATATTTGTAGCAACTGCCGCCGTGGCCGACTGGCGGCCCGCCGTGGCGGCGGACCACAAAATCAAGAAAGACGGGTCTGGCGCCACGCCCCAGCTGCAGTTTGTGGAAAACACCGACATCCTGGCCACGCTGGCCCAATCGGCCCGCGCTCTCAGTGGTGCCTTGTTCTGTGTAGGTTTTGCGGCCGAGAGCCAAGATCTGCTGGCCAATGCCCAAACCAAGCGCGCGCGCAAAGGCGTGCCGCTGCTGGTGGGTAACATCGGCCCGGCCACTTTTGGCAAAGACGACAACGCGCTGCTGCTGGTCGATGCGCACAACGCCACCGAACTGCCCCGTGCCTCCAAACTCACCCTGGCGCGCCAACTGGTCGCCGAGATTGCAAAACGCTTAGCCTAATTTTTTCCATGATCATCGACCTCAAAATCATCGACCCCCGCATGGCAGACCAGCTGCCGGCCTACGCCACCCCCGGCAGCGCCGGCCTGGACCTGCGCGCCTGCCTGGATGAATCCCTGCTGCTGGCCCCCAACGCCTGGAAGCTGGTGCCCACCGGCATCGCCATCCACTTGGCCGACCCGGGCTTTGCCGCCATGATCCTGCCGCGCTCCGGCCTGGGCCACAAACACGGCATCGTGTTGGGCAATCTGGTGGGTTTGATCGACAGCGACTACCAGGGGCAGCTGATGGTCAGCGCCTGGAACCGCAGCAGCGTGCCGTTCACCATCGAGCCGATGGAGCGGCTGGCCCAGCTGGTCATCGTGCCGGTGCTGCAAGTGCAGTTCAACGTGGTGACCGAGTTCCCCGCCTCGGTGCGCGGCGAGGGCGGCTACGGATCAACCGGAAAAGCATAAAAACGCGCAGTTTTTATGTGACTAAAGACCTTCTAGCGCATATATTGTCTGCGCCAAATGCTCCTATTTTTGATGGTAAAAATAAGAGCATTTTTTACAGCTTGGCCAAGCGTGCCAGTGCGGCATGCAGCGTCTCATCCTTCTTGGCAAAGCAAAAGCGCACCACGCGCTGGTCAAACCCATCGCCGTAAAAGGCCGACAGCGGAATGGCGGCCACGCCGACTTCCTTGGTTAGCCACTGGCAGAAATCGGCCTCGCTGAGGTCGCTGACATCCGAGATATCCACGCACTGGAAGTAGCTGCCTTCGCTGGGCAGTAGCTTGAATTTGGTGGTGGCCAGCCCGGCGCGGAACAGGTCGCGTTTGGCGCTATAGAAGGCTGGCAGTTCCAGATAGGGCGCGGGGTTGGCCATGTAGCGGGCCAGGCCGTGCTGCACGGGGGTGTTGACGGTAAACACGTTGAACTGGTGCACCTTGCGGAACTCGGCCATCAGCGGGGCGGGGGCCGCCACGGTGCCGACCTTCCAGCCGGTGACGTGGTATGTCTTGCCAAAGCTGCTGACGATGAAGGCCCGCGCCGCCAAGCCGGGGTAGCGGGCCGCGCTTTCGTGCTGGCGGCCGTCGAAGACCATGTGCTCGTACACCTCGTCGCTGATCAGCAGCACCTCGGTGGGCTCCAGCAGCTCTTGCAGTTGCAGCATGTCTGCGCGTGACCAGATGGTGGCGCTGGGGTTGTGCGGCGAGTTGACCAAGATGGCGCGGGTTTTTGGCGTGATGGCGGCCGCGATCTTGTCGAAGTCGGGGCGGAACGTGTGGGGCGTCAGCGGCACCCGCACCACCGTGCCACCGGCCAGTTCGATATTGGGCACATAGCTGTCGTAGCAGGGCTCCAGCACAATGACCTCGTCGCCGGGATGCACAACAGCCAGGATGGCGGTGATGATGCCTTGGGTGGCCCCGGCGGTGATGGTTATTTCGGTGGCAGCGCTGTATTTTCGGGCGTGGAGTGCTTCTATTTTTGCAGCAACCGCCTCGCGCAGCGCCGGGATGCCGGGCATGGGCGGGTACTGGTTCAGGCCCTGCTGCATGGCATCGGTTACGGCCTGCACCAAGGCGGGGTCGCAGTTGAAATCGGGGAAGCCTTGGCCCAGGTTCACCGCGTGGTGTTCGGTGGCCAGCGCCGACATCACGGTGAAGATCGTGGTGCCCACTAACGGGAGTTTGGTTTGGATGACCGGGGTGCGTGGGTTCATATCAAAGCTCATAGTCGTTGACGTGGCCGCTCATGGCTTGGGCGACTAAATTGCGATCCAGCCGGTCGCTCAGCAACTCGGCAAACTTATAGACAAAGTTGCGCAGATAGGCGCTGCGCTTGAAGGCCACACGGGCCACATTGGTGCCGAACAAAATGCCGCCGGGGCGCACCACCAAATCCGAGTTCACGTCGTCACGCACGGCCATTTCGGCCACGATGCCGATGCCCAGGCCCAGCCGCACATAGGTTTTGATCACATCCGAGTCGATGGCTTCCAGGGCGATGCGGGGCACCAGCTTGCGGGCAGCAAAAGCCTGGTCGATCTTGGTCCGGCCGGTGAACGACGGGTGGTAAGTGATTATGGGCTCTAGCGCAATATCCTCCAGCGTGAGGCGCTCTTTTTTTGCTAGCGGATGATTGGCCGGGAAGACGATCACGTGCTGCCATTCGTAGCAGGGCAGGGTGACCAGTTCGGTGTAGTTGGCCAGCGATTCAGTGGCAATGCCGATTTCGGCCACCTCGTCGATCAGCATGCGGGCCACCTGGTCGGGCGCGCCCTGGTGCAGGCTGACATTCACCTTAGGGTAGGCCTCGCGCAGCTTGGCCACTGGCACCGGCAGCACGTAGCGCGCCTGGGTGTGGGTGGTGGCGATGGACAAGGTGCCGCTGTCTTGCGCGCTGAACTGTTCGCCAATGCGCTTGAGGTTGCCCACTTCGCGCATGATGATTTCAATGCTGCTGAGCACGTGCTGGCCGGGTTCGGTGATGCGTTTGAGGCGCTTGCCGTGGCGGGCGAAAATTTCTACGCCCAGTTCTTCTTCCAGCTCGATGATGGCTTTGGACACCCCGGGCTGCGAGGTGTGCAGGGCTTTGGCGGCTTCGGTCAGGTTCAGGCCGCGCCGGGCGGCTTCCTGGACGAAGCGAAATTGGTGGAGGTTCATATCAAATTTCAATAAAAATTGAAATTCATTATGCCGGATGTGTCTATAGAACGGGTTCTAGCGCGATTTTGGCCAGCAGGGCTACGAGTTGCGGGTTTTCGCCCACGGCTGCTTGCAACACGATGTCCACACCGGGGTGCTGCTGGCGCAAGCCGGCCATCAGCACGGGCAGGTCTTCGCGCACATGCCGGCCCACGCCCAGAAACATAGGCACCACGGTCATCTGCTGTACGCCCTGTGCGACTAACTGGGCGGCAACCGTGGGCAGATCGGGCGTGGTCAGTTCCAAAAATGCACACACCACCTGCACCTGCGGGTCGTTGGCGGCCACTTGGGCGGCCACTGCCTGCATGGGCAGGTGCCAGAGGGGATCACGCGACCCGTGGGCAAACAAAATCACTGCTCTTTGCATGTCAACGCCTTAAAACAAGCCAGCCGAATGCGGCTAGCGATAAAAACGAATAAATCAGCCCTGGCGCAGCAGCCGTCAGCCACGGCTGCCAGTTTTGCAGGTTGCCGATGTAGCCAAACACGTTGTTCAGCAAAAAGAAGCTGATGCCCGCCATCACGCCACCAAATACGTAGGTGGTGATGCCCCCGGCGCGAAAGTGCAGGTAGGCAAATGGCAGGGCCAGCACCACCATCACCAGGCAGCTCAGGGGGTAGAACACCTTGCGCCAGAACTCGATTTCATAGCGCTGGGCCGACTGGCCATTGGCGTTGAGGTGGCGGATGTACTGGAACAAATCCAGCGTGCCCATGCGGTCGGGCTTGAGCAAGGCGGTGGCCACCATCTCGGTGCTGATCTCGGTGGGCCAGCGGTAGCTGGGCAGGCGCGAACGCTCCACGCTGGCGGTGTCAGTGGCTTGCGTGTCTTGGGTGTGGAAGCTGCTGCGTTCT
This sequence comes from Rhodoferax sp. LB1P47, assembly GCF_056521445.1. Taxonomy (NCBI): domain Bacteria; kingdom Pseudomonadati; phylum Pseudomonadota; class Betaproteobacteria; order Burkholderiales; family Comamonadaceae; genus Rhodoferax; species Rhodoferax sp. LB1P47. The sequence continues at coordinate 29,937 of NZ_JBWMAU010000018.1, forward strand.
ACGTTGGTCAGCGTCCAGGCACCCCCGCTGGCGATTTCGGCAGATTCGGCGTGCATCAGCGACACCAGCAGGCCGTTGGCATCAAACTCAAAAATCCGCACACCCTGCATCAAACCTTGGGTCCCTAGGGCGCTGACGTTGGCGGCAAACGAATGGTCGTTTTGCTTTTCCTTGAGCCAGGCCCCCGTCTGGCCGATGGTGATGCCGCCCTGGTAGCGGGCTTTGATGAGCTGCGCGGCCCGGCCCGACACCGGGGCCAGGTAGTCGCCAATCGCAAAGGTCAGCAGCACAAACGCCAGCCCCAGCAGCAGCAAGGTGTGCAAGGCCCGCCAAGGGCCCAGGCCGCTGGTGCGCAAAATCGTGTATTCCGAGCTTTGCGCCAGCCGGGCCATCACAAAGATGGTGCCGATCAGCACGGTAATGGGGAGCAATTCGTACAAATGGCCTGGCACCATCAGCCCTACCACCATCAGCGCGTGGCTGACTTGGTAGCCGTTGGCCCCGCCTTTACCCACCCAGCGCAGTTCGTCCACAAAGTCAAAAAAGAAAAACAGCGCCAAAAAGCCCAGCGTCACAAAGCCCACGGCGGTGAGGATTTCTTTGTACAAAAGCTGGCGGATGGTCCTCATGCTGCGGCTCCGGTGCGGTTGCGGGGCAGCAGGTTGCGCCACGTCCAATGGTTATGCCGGGCCAACAACCACGCCAATGCCAGCACCAGCACGCCGCCGTGCAGGCCCAGCATGAAGCGGCCAAACGGAACGGCACCATTGGCAATCCAGTTCTGCCCCAGGTTCAGCAAGTTGTAATACACCACAAAGGCAAATAGCGCGAAAAGCACATTGCCGCCCCGGCCCGAGCGTGGGTTGCCGCCCGACAAGGCCAGCGCAATCACCACAAAATTCATCGCCGCCAGCGCCAGGCTGAGCCGCCAGGCCAGCTCGCCCAGGTGCAGCGGCGTGGGCTCGCGCAGCAGCTCCAGGCTGGAGCGCGCCCGCGAGGTCGGGGCATCTACGTTGCCCATCGCGTTGCTGCCGATGCGGGTGCCGTATTCTTTAAATTCGCTGACCTTCAGGTCAGTCTGGCCCACGGTGGATTCCAGCCGCTGGCCGTTGCGCAGAATCAAAAACGTCTGCGCGTCGATGCGGTCAATCGAAGCACTGCGGGCCGAGGTGACGGTTTCCTTGCCGTGCTCCAGGGACGAGATAAACACGTTGTTGCCGCTGCGTTTGTCGGGTGAGTCTTTGTCGATAAAAAACACCCGGTTGCCGTTGGCCGACTCTTGAAACTGCCCCGGCGCAATGCGCTCCAGGTCGCCACGCTGCTCGTAGCGGTTTTTCATGTCCTGGATCTGCTGGTTGGACCAGGGCCACACCACCAGCGCCAGCGCCCCCACGGCCAGCAAAATCGGCCAGGCAAAGCGAAACAGCGGCCGCAGCAGGCCAAACAAGCCCTGGCCGCTGGCAAACCAGATCACCATTTCGCTGTCGCTGTACATCCTGGAGAGCGTGCTGACGATGGCCACAAACAGGCTCAGCGTGAGGATGGTGGGCAAGTAGCCGAGCACCGTGTAGCCCAGCACCATCATCACCTCGGACGGGTTGACCGAGCCTTTGGCGGCCTGGCCCAGGGTGCGGATCAGCATCATGGTCATCACGATGGTGACCAGCGCCACCAGCGTGGCACCGAAACCGCGTGCCAGCTCTTTGCGTATAGAAGAATGGAATAACATCGTTGGCGGATTGCAAGCTATGCAAGTGACTGGCCAGATTTGGCTCCATCCACAAGACAACACACTAAATTTTATGAACTTTGAACTGAAATCGTTGGATCTGGCTGCCTGCGCTGCCGAGAAATGTGATGCGCTGATTGTGCTGGTGTCCGAGGCGTTTTTGCCCGGCAAGGGCGCATTGTCTCAGTTGATTGCACAGGCCCGCACGTCCGGGGATTTAGAGTCTAAACCGGGCAAGCTGCTCCAGATGTACCGCCCGGCCGCTGCCGCCGCCACGCGGGTGCTGCTGGTGGGCGTGGGCGATGGCTCGGTGCGCCACGTGCGCCAGGCGGTGGCCACAGCGGTTGCCGCCGCCAAAGGCCCCGCGCTGCACAAAATCCTGATCAGCTTTGCCGCCGCCGCCCAGCCCGCAGTGCGCGCCGTGGTGCAAGCCGTGGCCGAGGCCACCTACGTCTACACCACCACCAAGTCCAAACCCGAAGGCCGCACCCTGCGCACCGTCTGGCTCTGCGCACCCGATGCGGCAGCCGCCCAGGCCGAGCTGGCTTTGGGCATGGCCACCGTGGCCGGTGTCGAACTGGCCAAAGAATGGGCCAACCGCCCGGCCAACCACGCCACCCCCACCCTGCTGGGCACGGCCGCCAAAACCCTGGCGCGCTTCCCCAAAATCCAGTGCGAGGTGCTGGGGCCCAAAGAAGTTGCGGCACTGGGCATGGGCTCGTTCATGTCGGTGGCCCAGGGCTCCAAAGAGCCGCTGCGCTTCATCGTGTTGCACTACAACGGCGCGGCCAAATCGGTGGCCCCCACCGTGCTGGTGGGCAAGGGCATCACCTTTGACACCGGCGGCATCTCCATCAAGCCTGCCGCCGAAATGGACGAAATGAAGTTCGACATGTGCGGTGCCGCCAGCGTGCTGGGCGTGTTCCGCGCCCTGGCCGACCTGAAGCCCGCTATCAACGTAGTGGGCCTGATTCCGGCCTGCGAAAACATGCCCGACGGCGGCGCGGTCAAGCCCGGCGACGTGGTCACCAGCATGAGCGGCCAGACCATTGAAAACCTCAACACCGATGCCGAAGGCCGCCTGGTGCTGTGCGACGCGCTCACCTACGCCGCCCGCTTCAAACCCCGCGCCGTGATCGACATCGCCACCCTGACCGGGGCCTGCGTGGTGGCCCTGGGCAACGTGCGCAGCGGCATGTTTTCGGCCGACGACACGCTGGCCGCTGCCCTGCAAGCTGCCGGTGAATCGTCGCTTGACCCCTGCTGGCGCCTGCCGCTGGACGACGAATACGGCGAAGGCCTGAAATCCAACTTTGCCGACATGGCCAACGTGGCCGGGCGCGCCGGTGGGGCCATCACCGCCGCAAAGTTCTTGCAGAAGTTCACCGCCAAAATGCCTTGGGCCCACCTGGACATCGCGGGCACCGCCTGGAAGAGCGGGGCCGCCAAGGGGGCCACCGGGCGGCCCGTGGGCTTGCTGCTAGATTACATGCTAAATCAGCCTCTGGCGCACGTTGTACCTGCGCAGGCAGCTACTAAAACAGTAGCTAAACGCGCCAGCGCTGTACCCGCCAAGGCGGCCCGTAAAACGGTGGCCAAGTAAGTCCGACGGCCCGCACATGACCCACGTAGAGTTCCACTTCAACGCGCCCGACAAAATCGCCTACGCCTGCCGTTTGCTGCGCAAGGCCAGCCGCCAGGGCGGGCGGGTGGTAGTGGTGGCCGAGGCCCCTGTGTTGCAGGCGCTGGACGCCGCCTTGTGGAGCTTTAGCGGCACCGACTTTGTGGCCCACACCCTGGCCACAACCGACGCCACGCTGCTGGCCGCCTCGCCCGTGCTGCTGCTGGAGACGGCGCTGGAGGCCCCGCACCAGCAGGTCTTGCTGCAACTGGGCGACGCGGTGCCCGCCGGATTCGAGCGCTTTGAGCGGTTGATCGAAGTGGTCACTCTGGATGAGGACGACCGCATCCTGGCCCGCCAGCGCTGGAAGCATTACGCAGGCCGTGGCTACGCGGTCCAACGCAAAGATTTAGAGCTGAAAGACCCCGCATGACGACGACCCCGCCCCGCCAGCCGCCGCGTTTTGTGCCCACACTCACCGAAGTGGTGCAGTCCAAACCGGTGCCTGTCGCTCCCGCGACACCGCCGGGCTTCATCTCCACTGAGCACCTGGAAGACCAAATCATCCACCGCGTGATGCAGCGCATCGACCTGTCGTTAGAGCGCCGCCTGCACGATGCCGTAGCCGCGATGGTGCTACAGCAAACCCAGTCTTTGGTGCCCCGCCTGCGCGAAGAAATCGAGTTTGTGGTGCGCCAATCGGTGTCCGATGCGGTGGCCGACGAATTGGCCACCCGCAGCCCGACATAGCCCCCAAAACCCCCTGAAAAACAGTTTTTGTATGCCCAAAGTGGGTGCAAAAAGGGTTGTCCGTGTGTTCCCTATGTTTCGGGCCTAAAAATTGCGGTATGGTTCGGCGGTGGATTTTTCCATTCACAGCGATCACGCTAACCAGCCATTTTGTCTATTGGAGTTTTTATGCAAATGAAGTTGAAATTGACGGTAGCTGCTGCCATTACGGCGGTGGCAGGCATGGCTTCTGCCCAAGACGTGCAGGTCGTCAAGATCGGCCACGTCGCGCCCATGTCGGGCGGACAAGCCCACTACGGTAAAGACAACGAAAACGGTGCCCGCATGGCCGTGGAAGACCTGAACACCCAAAACGTGGTGATCGGTGGCAAGAAGATCAAGTTTGAATTGATGGCCGAAGACGACGCCGCCGATCCAAAACAAGGCACCGCTGCCGCACAAAAACTGTGCGATGCCAAGGTCAACGGCGTAGTGGGCCACCTGAATTCGGGCACCACCATTCCTGCATCCAAGGTCTACAACGACTGCGGTATCCCCCACATTACCGGCGCGGCTACCAACCCCAACCTGACCAAGCCAGGCTACAAAACCACCTTCCGCATCATCGCCAACGACAACTCGTTGGGTGCAGGACTGGCCTTCTACGCCATTGACGCGCTGAAGCTGAAAAAAGTCGCCATCATCGACGACCGTACCGCCTACGGCCAAGGTGTTGCCGAAGTGTTCAAGAAAACCGCTTTGGCCAAGGGTATGGCCGTGGTGGACGAACAATTCACCACCGACAAAGCCACCGACTTCATGGCCATCCTGACCTCCATCAAGGCCAAGGCCCCTGACGCCATCTTCTTTGGCGGCATGGACCCCCAAGCCGGCCCCATGCTGCGCCAGATGGAACAGCTTGGCATGAGCAACGTCAAGTACTTTGGCGGTGACGGCCTGTGCACCAACGAAGTTGCCAAGCTGGCAGCCGGTGCCAAGACGCTGGAAAACGTGGTCTGCGCCGAAGGCGGCGCATCGCTGGCCAAGATGCCCGGCGGCGTAGAGTGGAAGAAGCGTTACGACGCCAAGTACCCTGGCCAGTTCCAGATCTACAGCCCGTACACCTACGATGCCACGATGGTGCTGGTCGATGCCATGAAGCGTGCCAACTCCACGGACCCCAAGGTCTACACCCCCGAACTGTTGAAAACCAACTACAAGGGCGTTACCACCACCATCGCCTTCGAGTCCAACGGCGAACTGAAGAACCCATCGATCACCTTGTCCGTCTACAAAGACGGCAAGAAGGTCGCGCTGAACTAATCCCTAGTTAGCACCCCCAAAAAAGCCACCGCGAGGTGGCTTTTTTGCGTCTGCCGCCGATCGGAATGGCGACACACGCTCGCCTTCGCGTCAAGTCCGGCGAAATGGGCTTGTCGGTTTGTGTTTAGGCGCGGCTCCCTGGTATTGGCTGGCATCAAACGTCTGTCGCTGGCCCCGCAATGCGTCGCCGTCCAGGCGTTCTGCCAGGTTGTCCAGGTCGCTTTTCGATACCCCGATGGATGCAAAGTGCGCGCGCCAAGTGTTGACCACCCCGATGACTTGGACCACCTGCGCGGCGGCCTGGGCCGGCTGAAGCCCAAACGCATCGCACTGGGACATCGCGTTGGCCAGTGTGGACTCTTGTCCGTCCGCCCCGCAGATGAACTCTTGATAGCCCTGGCCGGAGTTGGTGGGGAGTACGTCATACGCCGGTGCCAGCCTTAGCCGTCCATGGGCGGTGGGGTCCACGACCAACAGCGCGTGGTTCTTTTCGTGGTCGTCGGTGTTGTCGATCAGGATGTTGAACACCATTCGGCGGAACAGCTCTTGGGCATCGGCCAGATGCGCGTCGCCCTGGCTGACACCGACTCTGCGCAGGATGCGGGCGAGCTGCGGATATCCCATTTCGGGTTCGTTACCGGCCGGAGTGGCGGCTCGGATCGCAGTGCCCGCCGAGATGCTGTGAATCCGCCGACCGTCCACGCGGTCGAATCGCCGAATAGCCACGGCATTCGCCGCCACAAGACGAATGACCTGGGTCTGGGCGATGGAGATGCCGGCCTGGGCTGCCAGCGTCATGGTCGCGTGCTCAATGAGCGGAGCGTCAACGTACTCGTTGTTGAAGAATTTGATGACCCACTGCTCGCCCTCGATGTCGATCAGCGCCTTGGGCTTCGCGCCGCCTAAAGGGCTGCCACCACCTTCCATGATTTTGGCTTCGAGCGCCGTCAAGGCATCGCCCGCTTCAATCTTGGCCACAACCTCGCTGAGTGCTTGGGCTTGCGCCAAGCGTGGCAGGGGACCGCCTTTTCGGGGAGCGTAGGTGGTGGGCGAGGTGGAGACTCCTAACGCACCAAAGCGGTCATCACCCGCGTAATAGAGCAACTCCATCACCGACATGCGCTTGGGTTTATCGACGAACCGGATGACTTTTTCTCCCCAGCGGTCCGGGCGTGCGTCATCCACCGCACCGACTGCGCGTGGCGCGTTGGCGCTCAGTCGCCCGGGCGGGGAGAACTCGTTGTCTACAAGGGGCAGGTCCTCGCTGAGCGCGAACCCATGGGCCAGCCAGTCTCCGGCGTAGTGGAGCGAAACGCCCTTGCCAGCCGCAACCAGCTTCAACGCACCCACGTAGCGAGGCGCAGGGTCTCCCAGATACCAAAGGTACAAGTCATCTAGGCGCATGTCCGTCCTTTGGGTGGTTGTTGGGGGGTGCTGCGCGCATGCGGGCGTCCGCAGAGGCCTGCGCACGGGCAAGGCCTAGTGCTACCGCTTCTCGAACGCTCAGCTCAATCGCGCCCTGGTCATGTTCCGGTGTGGCCAGGTTGCCCAGCCCGCCATCGCGGTTGATGAGCCACAAGGCACTTGCGACGATGCCGATGCTCACCGTCGGGTCGCCCGCTTCAAGACGCTGGAGCGTGGAGAGCGTGACGCCCAAACGCTTTGCCCAGGTGCGCAACGATTCCTTGCGGCGTAAACGGGCCACCGCTAGGTCGGCCCCCAGTTTCTGGAGGGCGCCCAAGGTGGCCGGAGGCAGCTGTTGGATGGCTTTGGTGGCTTTAGGCATACCGATATATTAGCACAAAATGTATTATATTGTGCCTATATATCGGTACATTCAGTGGTGTATTGTGATTGCTGGAGAGGGGCGCTTGCTCGCTGCCGCACCACAAACCATGAAAAAAAACCTACAACAAGCAGGCTTTGAAAGTGAGAAAGACACAGATAGTGCCATCGGTCATGGTGCTGCAAATTAGATAGCTGCTAGCGCAGGTGGAATATGCGCTAGCGGCCTAAAAGGTATGAGACTTACCTTCCTGCTATGCCGTAGTGGAGTCTGGCAGCCCCCCACCCCAACCCTCTCCCGGGAGGGGAGGGAGTGAAGCCGGACTCCGTGTGGCTCCCTCCCCCTTCGGGGGAGGGCCGGGGTGGGGGCGGGCGGGCATACACGGTGCGTGCCTATTTTGGCCCGAAGGGGTGCTAGCAAAACCCGTTCTGCCTGCCGCCAAAAGCCAGATCATTGCTAATACCGGGGTGCTACAAATTAAGTAGCTGCTTGCGTAGGCGCTATATTCGCTAGCGGCATAAAAGGCATGAGATTTACCTTCCTGCAATGCCGTAGTGGAGCCTGGCAAACCCCCACCCCAACCCTCCCCCGGGGAGGGGAGGGAGTCATGCGGGCCCCGGTATGGCTCCCTCGCCCCTTCGGGGAGAGGGTTTTGGGGTGAGGGGCGGGCCGCCACCTACGGTGCGTGCCCAATCAGGCCCGGGCATCCCCCCAACGCAGCTGGGCGGTTTCGTCGCCACGGTACAAGGTGTCGCCGTTGCGGTCTACGCAGTAGTTGGGCGACACGATCATTTCGTTGAAATGCATGTCCGCCGCAATGCGGGTGTACTCAAACAGAATGCTGCGGGTCACCTTGGCGCCCGAGCGGATATGGCTGCCGTGGCCAATCCAGCAGGGGCCGATGATGGTGGCGCCGGGCTCCACCCGCACGCTCGACCCCAGATACACCGGGCCCTGGATATTGCACTGGTCCCAGGCGATCGCGGTATTCAGCCCCACCCAGATACCCGGCCTTACCTCGCGGCCCGGAATATTCATCTGCGCCACCTCGCCGCGCAACACCCGCTGCAACACCGCCCAATAGTCACTCACACGGCCAATGTCGATCCAGTTGAAAAACCGCTTTTGGGCATAGAACGGCAGCTTTTCTGCCACCAGCTGCGGAAACAGCTCAGAGCCGATGTCGTACACCTTGCCCGCCGGAATCATGTCGATCACCTCGGGCTCGAAGATGTAGATACCCGTGCTGGCCAGGGTGGACTGGGCTTCTTCGGGCGAGGGCTTTTCTTGGAAAGACTGGATCTGCCCCTCCGCATCGGCCACCACAATGCCGTAGTTGGAAACGTCCGATCGCGGCACATCCAGCGTCACTACGCTGGCAATCGCCCCCTTGGACTTGTGCTCGTGCAGCGCCGCACCAATGTCCAGGTCAATCAGCGCATCGCCACACAGCACCAGCGTGGACTCGTCAAAGAAACCGCTGAAATCCTGGATACGCCGCATGCCACCGGCCGAGCCAAACGGCTTCGGGATCACGTCGCCATGCTCGCGCACGCCCTCGTAGGCATAGCCAATCTGCACGCCCCAGCGGTGGCCGTCGCCAAAATACTGCTCAATCTTGTAGTGGTTGTAGGCCACATTCACCATGATCTCTTTGATGCCGTAGTTGGCCAAATGCTCGATCAGGTACTCCATGACCGGCTTGCCCAGAATCGGCACCATCGGTTTGGGCATGTTCTTGGTCAGGGGGCGTACGCGCGTTCCTTGACCAGCCGCCAGAATCATTCCCTTAGCCATTGTTATTCCTTACAAGTTGTACAAACTTCCGTGAACGAAGCTTCGGCATCATGCCCCAAGCTTGGCGTTGAAGTTACCGCAATATGGATAAATGCAAGGCGGTTTTCCCCCATATTGGGTAACTTTTTGTGCGGCTAGCGCCCAACTAGCGCCCAATTGCCAGGTATTCAAAGCCCATCGCACGCACCAGCTTGGGGTCGTACATGTTGCGGCCATCAAAAATCAAGGGATGCCTGAGCTTGGCCTTGATGGTGGCGAAGTCGGGGCTGCGGAATTCTTTCCATTCGGTCACGATCACCAGGGCGTCTGCATCCTCTAACGCCGCCGTCTGGCTGTCGGCAAAGCGCAGGCGCGGCTCGTTGGGAAAGCAATGCTGGGCCTCTGGCATGGCGACCGGATCGTAGGCGGTAACCGTGGCACCGGCGGCCAGCAAATCCTTAATCACCTCGCGGCTAGTGGCTTCGCGCATATCGTCGGTGTTGGCCTTAAAAGCCAGGCCCCACAGTGCAAAGTGCTTGCCTGTCAGGTCGGCCCCAAAGCGCGCTTTTACCTTGTTGCCCAGCACATGCTTTTGCGCATCGTTGGCCAGCTCTACGGCCATCAACACCTGCATGTCGATACCCGCGTCGGTAGCCGCTGTTTTGATCAGCGCCTTCACATCCTTGGGGAAGCAAGAGCCGCCATAGCCCGCGCCCGCGTACAAAAAGTCGTAGCCAATACGCGGGTCGCTGCCAATGCCTTTGCGCACCTGCTCAATATCGGCACCCAGCTTTTCGGCCAGATTGGCCAGCTCGTTCATGAAGCTGATGCGCGTGGCCAACATGGCGTTGGCCGCGTATTTGGTCAGCTCGGCACTGCGCACATCCATCACGATCAGGCGGTCGTGGTTGCGTTGAAACGGGGCGTACAGCGCCCGCATGTTCAGTGCGGCTTGTTCGTCGTCGCAGCCCACGATGATGCGGTCTGGCTTCATGAAATCTTCAATGGCCGCGCCTTCTTTCAGAAACTCGGGGTTCGACACCACGCTGTAAGGCGTGTCTACACCGCGCTTTTGCAGCTCTTGGGCAATGGCCGCTTTCACCGCATCGGCCGTGCCCACCGGCACCGTGCTTTTATCGACCACCACCTTGTAGTCGGTCATGTACTTGCCGATATTGCGTGCGGCCGCCGTAACGTATTGCATATCAGCCGAACCATCTTCACCCGGTGGTGTGCCCACCGCAATGAACTGGATAGTGCCAAAGTGCGCCGCCTTTTCCACATCGGTGGTGAAGTGCAAGCGCCCCGCAGCGACGTTGCGGTGCACCATTTCTTGCAGGCCCGGCTCAAAAATCGGGATACCGCCGTCTTCCAGCGTCTTGATCTTGGCGGGGTCTACATCTAGGCAGAGAACGTCGTTGCCGACTTCGGCGAGGCATGCACCTGATACCAGGCCAACATAGCCAGTGCCAATGACAGTAATTTTCATGAAATCATCCTGTTGAAAACGAAAAACCAGTTAATTATTGCCGTCAAGTTTATTCACTTGAATGGGGCAGAAATGAATATTAATTTTGTGCTTGCATTACATCGCATAGCCGCTCCGCAAAAGCACGTCGGGTAAAGCTTTGATGGTATTGTTTTTTTGCAGAAGTACCCAAAGATTTGCAAAATTCGGCATTGCTACCCAAAGACACCACTGCCGCACGCAGTGCATTTACATCTTGCTTGGGTACGCCAATTGCAGATGTGGTATCAATATAGTCATCCATACAACTGCCAGTGGTCACAATAGATGCTTTGCCCGACCGCATGGCGTCTATTAAAACAAGCTGACCGGCCGAAACATCGGTATGCAAGATGGGTAGTATCACTGCATAACTTCCATCAATATATTTCTGAAAGTCGGCGCCAAACACATTGTGCAATGCCGTTACGTTGTGAGGTAATTCAATACCCTTGATGTCATTGGCATGGCATGCGATGGTGAGGTTTTCAGAAATACCCCTGAATGCATTGATGAGGGTTTTGTAATCTCTGTTGCTTGTACCGCCTGAGAAAAAGTAGCTATTTTTAGCGGACACTTCAATCGCAGGGGTTTTAATGGATTCGTTTCTGCCGAAGGGTACGAAGAATATTTTTTCGCCTACTTTTTTCCCGAATTCATTATTGTAATATTCGCGTTCCAGGGATGCGTGGCAGATGAGGAAATTAAGATCAGATGATGATATTAGCCATTTGTATATTTTTTTATAAACACTGCCTAAAAACCCATTTTTTCGATTATAAATTAATTGCAGAACCATGCTGCGAGATTTGCTACTTTGCCAGAATAAAATCTTCTTGAAAAATGCGTAATACAAACCTACAAATTGTTCGCCAAAAATAATGTAATCTTTGTCTTTGCTGACTTGGGTGGATTTGTAAGCCATTGCTAATATGACGAGGTGTCTGCGCCAAGTGCTACGCGATACACTTAAATTAGTTTTATAATTTAGGAAGTCAATTTTTGCGCCAAGTTTTTGCGCCATTTTTTCTAAAAAAGCATCTTCATCCCGATAGGGGGCGACGATAAGTAGTTTTTTAGTTCCTGAGTACATGTTTCCCTTTGGGTTTTTAATATCTGCAATCCCGTAGTTGGAATTGCAGATTTATAGTAGTTTATTTGTTTTTTATCCAAGAACGGATTAACGTCATTTGAGGGCGATCAACACCCCCAATCGGTTCGTGTGACAACTCATAGGTTTCACGCCATCCACCTCCGGCCCAAATGAACCAGTCTAAACAGGCTGCATCGCTCATATCTAAAAATTTTTTCAATGCTAATAACCAGCGTGGGTCATCCATAGGGACACCTGTTTCCCCTATTGCACCGCGTTGTCCGGTAGTGGCCAGCCACGTGATAAATGGTTGCAGGCGCTGGGCGGCGCGGGCTGTCATATCGGTGCTGCCAATGGGTGTTTTATAACGGCCACTGAAATCATCGTCAAAATAAATATGGGCCTCATAAACAATCAAATTGGAAGGATCATTGACAAATGGTGTGGGGTTGACTTGGGGCCAGCGTTGCGAGTTGCTCCAGCTGTCGCCGCCAACATAAATAGGTTTTTTTGTATCAATGGCACGAACACCATTGACTCCGGATTGCGCCACGGTGTGCCATAGACCGTTGGTGTCATGTGGCTCGTTCATTAATCCGTAGGCATATACAGCAGGATGCAATATAAATGCACCTGCCAAGCGCCTCCATACATCATTAAAGGCCGTAGCAGGGACATCTGCTGTTCCAATGATTTTCTCTTGGTAGCGGCCATAATTGTGCAAATCAATTAGCACTTTCATGCCTTGGGCATTGGCAATATCCAGAAAATCAACTGCATTCTTAAGATAACGGGCGTTGAGCTCACCATTTAAGGTGGGTTGAATGGTTTCCCAAACAATAGGCAGGCGGATGGTATTTATGCCAACACTTTTGTAATAAGCAATATGTGCGGCAGAAGGAAATTTTAACTCCACAGCACCGTTGTACCAACCGGTGGGTAAGGGCACTAAATTAATGCCGCGTATCGGGGCGGCACAAGTTGCGTATGCAGACGCCAGAGGGGCAAACACCAGTGCCGCAGACAAAAGAACCCTAGAGATTCGTATCTTCATGAGATTTCTCCATGTCCGGCAAAATAACCCAATCGGCACCCGTTGCACCGATTAAGAGAGCGGCTGTGGCCGGACACACAACCCCGATAATTGACCATAGATTGCACCGCTGGCTTTAAATTATATTTTTTCTGATGGAAAATAATTTCTATATGAAATGTGCAATCGTAAATATGCAACTTTTTGAAGAAATTATTTTTTAACTTTTTGGTACATGGCGTCGCAAAATATTAACCACTACAAAAATTGCAATGCACTCGCCTCCGATGACTGACGCAATTAACCATTCTTGTTGATGCACATAGCATGCCACGGCCACCAGCGCCACGGAAACAACAGCACCATAAATTGTGGCCAGCGTCAAATCCCGAAAGCGCCGTAAGGCCTGTACGCCAATGCTAAGACACGATCGAATTTGAAATGCTATGTTGGCCACGCCCCAAGCAGCGATCATGGTGCCTAAGCCTTGGTATTTGTTTCCAAAAACAAGGGTTGATAAATGTGGCCATGCCACCCATAAAAAAACCAAAAATAAAATATTAAAAGCAAAAAATGCCCATAAAGCCCGGTGTAATGTGGCGTGGAATTTTTCAATCTCACCCTTACCAATCATTCCTGCCAGCTGGGGGCGGGCAATGCGCGCCCAAGAACCCGTAATCAAATTAAGCGGGCCAAAGAAAATTCGACCGGCCTGCAAATGCGCTACGGCTGCGGGGCCAAAAACAGCCGCAGCAATAAAAATATAACCCCTATTTTGCACATCGGTTGTGATTACCCCTAACAAACTCCAGCGAATTTCATGCATTTGTGGCCTGAAAACGCCCACTATTTCTTTTGGTAGAGCCCGCAGTGCAGGCATGCTGCGTGGAACTAGGTGGCGCAATATGGTCAAAAAGCCTGCCGCACCCAGCACCCATAAAAAAGTTGATACAGTTTGTAAAAGTGCGTCACCCCGCCAGTGCAGATAGCCTAGGCAAGCTATAGACACAATCACGTAGGCCAAGTCTGCCAGCAGCAATGCGTCTAGTTTGCCTTCTACCGCTAGTAATCCACGGTAATACTCCCGCACGCTTTGGGTCGCCATATACAGGCTGGCTCCGAGCACGAGCGCCATGTGCGATGCCCCAAGCCAAGCCAGTAAGCCGCCCCCACTGACAAGCAAAATCAGTAGCGATAAAACTATATTTGCAGCAGAAAAAACCCGACGCAATACATCTTTATCTGCTTCTAAGTGGGCCAGGGGCAGGTGTACCGCCAGGGGCGTGTTGACCAATGCATTTTGCAGCATGGCTACAAAAATAGATGCCGCAGTAATTAATGCAAAAACTCCAAAATCTTCTGGTGACCATAATCTAATCAAGTACAAGGTTAATCCGAAGTTGAATGCGGAAATAACGGCTTGGTCGAAAATGGAGATCGCAATTTTTTTTCTCATTGATTTTTTTGTTTTTCTTTTCCGAAATTTCGGGCCATCCTGTGGAATGGGATTTCTATCATGGAATAGAATGCATATGATGCTATTAAGATTGAAATTAATTTAATTATCCAGAGGATTGTTATGGTTGCTATTGTTTTTTCTATATTTTCATAAAAGTAAATGCCTAAAAATCCTGTGGCTGAGTATATGTATATTATTGGATTGTGGACTAAGTAAAGTGAGTATGATGCTCTGCCACCCAGTTCTGTGAAGCGATTGGTTGGATTCTGTGAGTAGTATTCAATTTCATTTTTTATCCAAAAGAATGCGTAAATGGCAAAAATCCAATGGGTTGCAGGGTACCCTAATTTTATTGATCCATGTGTAACTGGCACCTTTAATGCTGCGGAAATAATAATTGCTAACAATCTCCATTGCCATATTTTTAATCCAATGGAAGTTGTTTTTTTTTGTAAAAAAACAACTTCAGCTAAGAGGCAGCCTGAAATCCATATTGGTAATCCTATTAATATTAGGGCCGGAAAATATAGAGATCCGAAGTAAAGGGTTTTAAGGTTTAGTGATATTGCTGCAAGCGATATTATAAATGTTAGTGCGAGGATGTTTTTGATGTTAAATTTATTGAATAATTTGTGTAGTGCCGGATAAAGTAAGTAGTATGCGATTTCACAATAAATGCTCCATAAGACTTCTTCTGCTTGATGCGCTATGATTGGCCCATTTGCAAAGCAAATTAAATAAAGAATTAATGCCGGGGGGGCTATTCTTATTAGTCTTCGTTTGTAGTAACTTGATGTATCGAATTCAGATTTTTGTATGTTGGGCCAATGTATTACAAAGCCTGATATTATGAAGAAGACTACTACTGCTGCAACCCCGTTAAATAAGCCATTATTTATTGAGATTAAAACTAGTTCTAGAGGATTTTCTTTTTTTAAAATTTCCGCTAGTGGTAGTCGTGCTCCATGTGAAAATATCACCCAAATTGCGGCAATGAAACGAAGAGAGTCGAGGCCATCTATTATTCTTTTTTTTATTTTTTTTTCAGTCATTTTTATTTATTAGTTTTTTATTGAAAATTTCAAGATAATCTTTTTTGTATTGATCTGCGTGAAATTCTTGGGCTATATTAATTGAATTTTTTGTTAACCATTTTCTGAAAAAAATTTGATTTTCAAGTAATTTAATAAGTCCGTTATATATGGATGATTGTTCTAGCGGATTTACTGCGACCCTTGCACTAACAGAATTAATAAATCCATCAATCCCAGTGTTTTTTGAATGCAGTATAGGGACACCAGCCAATAGCGACTCTACATAGACCATGCCAAAGGTTTCGTTGTGGCTAGGCAGCACCATGCCTGCATAGGCGGGAAGTTTGGTTTGCAATGCACTGTTGGGCATGGGGCCTAATAGCGATACGGAGTCGTTCAGCCCCAGCTTTTCAATCAATGCTTTCACTTCGTTGATGGCGGCGGGCTCTCCACGCCCAATTACATCCAAATGCGCATGGGGGTAGGTGGCTAGGCAATCGCGGAAGGCGGGTAGCAAGCGGTCCAGGCCTTTTTTGCGGTAGACGTTTATGTCGAGCACGGTGAGCAGCCTGTCTGGCTGCAGCGGCGCGGGTTCGCCTGCGGGCCTGCGGGCGACAAAGTTGGGTAGTAGCCGTTGCTGGTCGGCGCGCATGCGGAAATGCTGGTTGAGCACCGGCTTGAACCAGGCCGATACGTAGTACACGCGCACGGCGTCTGACAAGATTTTTTGCAGAAACGGGCGGTAGTGCGGCTTGAAGCGCAGGATTTTGGATTCGGCTTCGCCACGGATGGATAAGGCCAGGGGGATGTGTAGCCAGCGGGCCAGCCACCATGCGGCCAAGCCTTCAAATGTGAGTTTGTGGCCATGTACCAGTGCGGGCTGTAGGCCTCTGCGCTTGATTTCGCGGTGCACGCGCCAAGCCACGATGAACATGGACAGTGCCAGCAATATGCCAAATGGCAAACCCCAATAGCGCATAGAGATGACGCGCTCGTCGCCTTTGCCGTCCCCTTGGGTTTGGCTTGCCAGCATGGGGTTGGCGGTGCGGGTCAAGGCGATCACGAGGTAGTCAAGCTCTTCATTTGCCTGCACAAAGTTGCGCACTGCAAGGGTGTTTTCAGGCCGGTATGTGTTGGGGTAATCGACTGCCAGGTGCAGCACCAAGGGTTTGGGGTTGGATGTGTTCATACTTTGTCGCGTGCTGCGGCCCATAAAAATGTGAGGTTGCCAACTAGGTAGCGGCGCCACATGCGGCCAGGTTCTTGGAGTAGGCGGTACACCCATTCGCACTGGATGCGGCGAATCCATAGCGGTGCGCGATGGACCTGCCCGGCGGTAAAGTCGAACAAGGCTCCTACGCCAATACATACGCTAGCGCCCGTGCTGCTTGCACAGCGTGCTATCCATTTTTCTTGTAGTGGGTTGCCCATTGCTACCAGTAGCAGGTCGGGGACGGTGGCGCGGATGCGGGCGCACACGGCGGCTTCGTCTGCGGGGGCGATGAAGCCGTCTTGGTAGCCCAGCCATTGGTGCTGTGGATAGCGTTGTGAAAATTGTGTGTGCGCACGCTCGACCACATCTGGCCGTGCGCCGAGCAAGAAAATGCGAAGTGGCCGCTGGGTGGTGGCTAGCAGGCGTGGCACAAAGTCGGTTCCATTGAGGTTTTCACAAAATGGCCGACGGTATTTCCACTTGCTTGCAATATTGACGCCTGCACCGTCATTGAGCACCAGTGTGTGTTTCAGCAGGTCGCGGTAGGCTGGCATTTGGCGTGCCAGGTTGATGGTGTGTGCGTTGGCAATGGCGATGTGCAGTGGCTTGCGTTGCTCTACGGCTTGTTCAATGGCCTGTATGACCTCGGCACCGCTGCGGGCATCTATGGCCACACCTTGTATGTTGCGTGTGTGTGTGCCCAGCACTTCTTCGTATATCTGCATGAATCGCGCAGCGGTGCCCGGCCATCCGTAGCGGGCGGCAGCATGCATGGCTTTGGCGCGTGCGGCTGGGTAGTGCGCCTTTAGCTGCTGGGTGTAGGTAAATATGCTGTTTGCAGCGGCTTCGGGTGCATGAAAGTCCACCAAATGGCCAATACCCGCTGCGTCAATAATTTTTTTGAAGCTGCTGATGGGCGATGCAATGGGGACTAGGCCGGCGGCCATGCCTTCTACCAGGGTCATGCCAAAGCCTTCGTAGTCGGAGGCACTGGCGATGAAGCAGTGCTGGGCAATCTGGGCCTGGATGGCGTTGTCGTCCAGGTTCAGCAAGATGCTGACATGTGCTTGCAGCCCCAGATGGCTGATGCGCTGCTGCATTTGCTGCAAATTGTTGTCCCAATCGCGGCCAATGATGGTCAGGTAGGCATCCGGTGCCTGTTGTCTGAGGTGGTGCAGGGTTTGTAGCAGTAGGTCTAGCCGCTTGTTGTTGGAAAATCGGCCAATGAACAGTAGGCGGTTGGCGAAGTGGGGTGCACCCAGGTCGGCAAATTTCTCAATATCTACCCCGTTTTCAATGAGCCGCAGCCAAGGCTGGCAGAGGGGTAGAAACATGGCGTGGTCGCCTTCGCTGCATGCAATCACAAGTTGGTAGCCACGCACGCTCCAGCGGGTCACGGTGTTGAAGAAAATTTTCTTCAGGCGCGACGCATAGGTGGAGTGGAAAAACCCGCCGTGGGTCGATAGCACCAAGGGTGTTTTGTGCAGTGGGCGGATCAGGGGTAGAAAGTCGGCAAAAAAGTCGACCGCATGCACATGGATGATGTCGTAGCCTTGCAGATGCGACGCTACGGACGGGGCCAGCGGATACCGGCTGCCACCCCGCCAGGGAATGCGGCGAACAGGTATGCCCTGGATCGTTTCCGTGGCCGCTAACGGTGGCCTGTCTAGGTGGAATACGGTGTTGAGCGTTAGCACTTCGGGTTGGTGCCCTGCGGTTAATTGGGCTTTAGCCAAACACTGAACGAAGTTTTCTAGGCCGCCAATCGCGGGGCTAAATTGGCGAACGATATGCAGAATGCGCATCTACTAACCTTTGTAGAGTTCTACGGCGGCTGAGCCGGTGGCCGCACGCAGCTTGCCCAGGTTGGCTGCTGCTTTGATTTGAAACTGCATGGAGCGGCCTAAGCCGAAGGGGCGCATACCCCAGGCGATGGCGCTGGCGACCAGCCATTGCACACCAGCTTTGAGCAGCAGTGTGTTGCGGCGCAAGGGCGGCGCATCGGCAAAAAAGATGCGGAAGTAGGTTTCCCCCACGCGCACGGCTTTGCGCAGCAGGAATGTGCGGTTCAGGCGGTGGGCTTCTACGGTTTCGCTGACGATGGCCTCGCGGCAGGTCACCATGCGTATGCCTTTGCCCGACAAGCGGTTGAACAGTTCGGTATCTTCTCCGCCTGTAGTGCCGTATGCGACGTCAAATATATGGCTCTCGCCTGCCAAGGCTGCGCGTGCCACCAAGGTGTTGCAGGTGGGGCCATGCGCCACTGGCGTACCTGTTGGGGCAATGGTTTTGCCGAACAAGTCGTTGGCTTTGATCCAGTCTGGGCAGCCTTCTGGATAAAGGGTTTGCACGGCACCGAATACGACTTGTGCTTTGTACTTTGCTGCGCAGGCGACCAGTGCGGCCAACCAGTCGGCGTTAGGAACTTCGTCGTCGTCAATAAAGGCGAGCCAATCTCCCTGGGCCGCCGCGACGGCGGCATTACGCGCTTCGGCCACACCAGGCCGTGCTGCAACCGCATAGTGAATGGTGGGCAGTAGTTGTGCTTGGGCTAAGGTCACCATTGACCGGGCAGAGCCTGCCAGGTCACTATCGACCACCACCACATCCACGGCCAAGCCCGGCGGCAAAACTTGTTGCGCAATTCCTTCCAGGGTTGCCATGAGGCTGGGCCGCTTGAATGTGCAAAGGCATATCGAGATTTTCACGTCAATTTCGTACATTATTTGCCATTCTGTAAATGACTGCCATTGCAATAATTTGGATAATCCATGCTAAAGAGTTCCCTCTAATTAGTGAACTTTCTGTGAAATTATGCAAGAGTGAAAATATCATGAGCGTCCATGAAATAGATATGACGCTGCTTTTTTTATTTTTTTCTGAAGTGTTTAGGCAGATAAGGAAGCCAATAAAAACTATGGTGTAAGTGAGGTAGCCTAGCATGCCGAGAGATAGTAGTATGTCGAGATATCCATTATGAGCTTGATTTATCATTGGAATAAAACCTGTGCCATAGCGAATATTTGGCGAGTTAGGGCCGATGTCCCAAAATCCACCGTAACCATGACCAATCCAAGGGTTTTCAAGAAATCGCGCGATTAAGAATTGCCATATACCATCTCTGCCAGTAAATCCAATTTTACGAATGATATTTCCAATTTCATTTAGGACATCAAATCCAAGAATGAAAAATATTGAAAATATGCTGTATAAAATTGCTGTAAAAATAAATATCAATCCACCAATCCCTATGCCGATACGGCGTGATATTTCTCGTGAGCTGAGTGCAATAGCTGGTGCAATTAATATTAGGCCTAAAGATGTTTTGGATCGAGATAATGCTAGAAGTACTACCCATGTAAGTAAGTAAATGATATTCCATTTTTTATTGCAGAGTTCATCGGATTTAAGAATCCAGAAGCCTGTAATAATTGATATTGCACCTACTAATCCTAAAACATTTTTCTGAGGATGAATTCCTCGAAAAAGTCCATCCTCGTCAAACCCATTGGGGCGCATTACCATAATGAGCTCGAAAAATAATGTAGTAAAGGCGGCGTGGTAAAGTATTATGAATACTTGCTCCGTGCGTTGGAGTTTTGATATGTTTATTAAAATACTTCCTACTACAATTAATTGTAAGATGGCGCGTCGAAAAGTAATTTCTGGTGCAAGCGACCAAAATGTACTAAAAATCATCAGTGCACAAAAAACAAATAATGGTATAGCTTTTATATAAAAGCCGCTGTCTATACGGGATGTGTTTGTAAGGGTGAATAGTGATGTGGCTAACACTATTAGCCAAAAAGCTTGATTGAAAAAACTTCCATCCACTCCAGATTCTGATGCTCCATCAAATGTGAAATTTGGGGGGAGGATATTTAAGCAGTTCGCGAATATAAGAAATAATGTTATTGTTGCAGTATGTTGTTGGGTTGATAATAATTTTTTTGGTTTTCCAGCAAGCCAGTGGGAAAATTTATTCACCATATTAGATCCCAATAGCTGCCGATGCGATGACGCGTTTTGCCGTAATGCCTGCAAATCTAAGTTTATAGTCGGCTGGTAAAGTATTCAGCAGTGCATTTATAAAGGTTTCGTGTTGCAGGAATGCATGCGGGGTTGCGGTATCAATAGATGACACGCGAAATACCAAGCCATCTGGGATTTGACCGCGAAGTCCATAACGTAATTCTGCTATCTTTTTGTGTGTACCCTCAAGCACCACGGTGCTACCGATCATGGCCCAGTAGGTAAGGGGTTCTAAGTGGTGGTTGTTCAACACCGTTTCCAGTCGTCGCACCGGTATATCCCCCTGCGCTGTCTGTACGGTGCCTTGATGGTTCGTTAGCACCTGAAAGCCTTGGGCGGGATAGCACACTTCTGGGTAGTGCAATTGCATACTGTCGCGTTGGTCTTCACCATAAGCGATAGAGAGCATTATTCTCTCGCCTGTACGTGTGTTCTTGTAACTGCGAGACAGGGTTTGGCTATATATCTGCTTGAGTAGTTCCGTTTGTTGCGGGTTAACGATGGCTTGGAGTGTATTGGGCTCCATTTGCCAGTCGCCAAATATTGCGGGGATAGCCTTTTCGATCCGAATCGGATTCATGGATGAAATGCGATGTGTAGGGGTAAGGCTCCAAGCTAATCCAGTAGTTAATAGCATTAGTAACCCGTAGGCCACTGCATAGCTTATTGGTTTGCGAAATGCCTGTATATTTTCTTCTGAGGCTAAGCGCGGTTGCCCGTACATGGGGGGAGCAGTGTTCGGGATAATCTTTGGGGAAAAGCAGGTGTGCAAGAGGGCATCGGTTCCTATGATTAATAGCAATGCACTAATAAATAATAAGATGCCAGCAAATCCATGTAAAAAACCTTGACCTGCTGCGTCACCAAAATAGTATGTAATCATGCAGAGCGTAATGACGCGGATTACATTGGCCGTGAAGGATATTGGAATAATGAGTAGACCTAAACCAAAATTGCGAATGGAGGATTTTCGCTGCACTAATTTTAGATAGAGTAAACCAAGAGCTTCTAGTGTGAGTAGTGTGTGCAGGCCCGCACATGCATCTGCCACCAGCAGCATATATTGGCCAACTTGTAGCATGACTCCTGTGCGTGCGACGGGGTAGCCCAACCCGTATAAAAAATGTTCCGCCACATAGGAGACGGCAAGTTTCATTGGCATTGTGATGGCATCAACCAATCCACTAGGCAATGGCACCATAAACAGCATGAAAAATAGTGCGAACCATTGGACTTTGAGTGCTGCTGCGCCATGGTAGATTAGTATGGTTCCTGCCAGAAACCAAATAACCGAGCCTATTTCAAGACTTAATATTCCTTGTGATCGACCTATTGCATATAGCAATAAACCTAAAGAAATTACTATCCATCCCCATAGTTGGGGTGAATTTTTTTTTGTTTTTTTAATCATCTCGTCCCAGTTATGGTGAAGTAACCACAATGAGATGCCCAAGACAATAGGTCCGTGGATTTGTGTTTCTGTAGTCCAGATGCCTTGAAAAAGGTCAATCAAACTTGGGATGTACAGCAAAAAAATGCCAAAAATAACGGGTAAAAAGGTGAGAAAAATACCAAACCAGGGGCGAAGGGTCTGCGCTTGTGCGCGGGAAAATAGCATCACCCACCTAGTCGTATTGAGTCATCCAAAACGGCAAGATTTTGGTTGCCTTTTAGATGCTTTGAAACTGTTGGTTGATGTTCAATCATCATTCAACACTGAACCAACCAATGTTACGCCGTTGTTTTGTAATCTATGGGCTAGTAAAGTCGTCTGCGGAAGTGAGCTTTTATTTTTTCGTGCAACCACTAACGCAGCACCAGCACGAGCGGCAATTATTTCTGCATCAGCAAAATCAGAACCGGCGGGAGTATCAATAATGACAACGTCAAACTGTTGCGTAACCAGCCTCAGAAGGCCCTCAAAAGCAGGGCGACCCAGCAGTTCTTGCGGGTTCGGTGGGGTGGCACCTGCGGGTAAGACGGCCAAACTAGGTAAGCCAACTACGCGCACAATGGTTTCTAATCTTGCGCGCCCAGCCAATACCCCGGATAAGCCAGCATTATTTCCCAGCTTAAAAAGCGTGTGTTGGCTACCCGTACGTAAGTCGGCATCAATCAAGAGGGTCCGTTGTCCTTGCTGTGCAAATACCACGGCTAGATTGGCGGCTATAAAACTGCGGCCTTCGGATTTTCCTGGACTTACTATGGCCAGCATTTTTCTCGAAGGATCGGTATTAAACCAACGCAGCATTAATTGACTGCGTAGTGCCCTCAGATTTTCACCGATGCGGCTAAATGGCTTGTATGCGGCAACTAGTGCGGAACTCAGGCTTTTATCTTGGTCTGAGAGGTATGCGTAATCAAACTGTTGAGAGAGGGCGTAGTCAATGTCTTCTTTTGTTAGAAGCTTTAGTGCAAGCGCAGCATCGCCAAACTTTAGTTTATCCGTTTTCTGGAGCGTCATGATACGTGACGCATCTTCGGTACTTAATCTTCCAGTGGCTATTAATATGTCGCCAATGGAGCGGGTTGGCCCTGTAATTGAATTGGTCATGCCCGAGCACCATTTTTGGTTTTTTTAAATGCGCGAGGAGTGGATGCGATGGCACCAAGTACCGGGATATTTAATGCCTCAACCAAATCATTGGTTGATCGAATTCGGCGTTTAAGTAATTCTGCTGTAATCGCAAAACCAATTCCCATGAAGCCTCCAAGAAAAATGGATAATAAAATGTTTAGAAAAACACGCGGCTTGGATGGGGCTCTTGGGGGTGATGCTGCGTTTAGAAGTGAAATATTTGTTTGATCAGTTTTGCTTTCTATTTTTGTCTGTGAGGCGCGTTGACTTACGACTTCAAAAGCCCGTTGTGCAGATTCAATATCTCGACGCAATACATTTAGTTCGTCGCGTTGCTTGTTGAGTATGAGTACGCGAGCTTTTTGTGCAGCTAATGCTCCCTGAATTTGCTGCTCACGTTGTTTTCCAACTTGGTATGCAGTTTCTATAGATGCTGTTATTTTTCTGATTTCTGTATTTAATTGATTTTTTAGTGTTGCAAGCTCAGCCTCTGTTCGCAGGGTTTGAGGATGATTCTTGCCCAGGTTTCCATTGCTTTCATTAAGTTTTGCTTCTAGGCGGGCAATATCTGATTTCAGGCCGTTAATTAGGGGGCTCTGCATTACCTCCGCGACTGTGTCACTTTTAATATTTTGACGTTTACTTTGGCTATCAGTTGTTTGACCTTGAACGCCTGTTAGTAAACTTGAAGTCTCATTGAGTTTGGCAGTTTCAAAATCGAATTTTTCATCGGCAGAAGTAATGCCATTTTTTTGCTGGTAATTTGATAGTGCTTGTTGTGATGTTTCAAGTTTTTCTCGGGCAGTCTTGGTTTGCTCCTCGAAAAATGCTGCATATTGGCGTGCGGGTGCAAGACGCAAATCCAGATTGACATCTATGTATGACTGGGTAAATGCATTTGCTGCGGCCGCCGCAAAATTTGGGTCTGTGCCAGTGTATGAAATATTGATGACATTGCTTTCCCGCGAAGGTTTTACGTCAAGATTTCTTTGAAGAGATTCGGCAAGCCAGTCTTCTATTTTTCCCGTGCCTCCAGTGGCCAGTATCCATTTTTCTTTGACGGATGGATTTTCTTGCATGTGCAAGAGTTTTACGGCAGCTACTGCGACTCGGTCGCTGTTGATGATGTCTATCTGCGTCGCCATATAACTTGGCGCAATGAGGCCTTGAATAGCTTGGCCTGTAACAAGATCTGGCGACTTAACATCAACCACTATGGCTGCATTTGCGCTGTATTGTTTTGGGAGTATTAAGCTTAAAGACGTTGCTACGGTTACCGTCAGTAAAAGCGTTAATAAAATTATTCTGTATCGCGCGCTCAGTATGAGTAGAAATTGTTGCAGTGTCATGGTATAGGTGTTCGGGTCAGAACAAGCTTTCTTTGACGTAAATCACATCATTCGGCTGGAGCGGGTCTGTGAGCTGTGGCTCAAGCTGTTGGATGCTGCCGTCAGCTGTTTTGCGGTGCAGGCGCAGGCGCTTTTCTGTGCCACGGACGGTAGGGCCGCCACCCAGGGCCAGGGCTTGCATGATGGTCATGTCGCGTTCTATGCGGTAGGCCCCAGGGCGCTGTGCTTCGCCGTAGATATAAAAAACCGGGGCGCGGTGTACGTAAATGCTGTCGCCCCCTTGCAGAACGAGGTCGTTTTGTACTTTGTTTGTCAGGTAGATCGAGGGGATGTCGATTTGCTGGCGGAAGGGTTTGCCGCTGCGCATGCCGGTGACGATGGCTATGTCGTCGCCTACGGGGGTTGCGCCACCGGCCATAGCCAGCATGTCGCTGAGCCGGGTATTGGCGGTTTCTAGTGGAAATCGGCCTGGGCGGTTGACTTGGCCGAGTACGGCAACTTGGTTGCCGCGTATTTGCACCAGTACGATGTTGACTTGTGGCTTTTGAATGAAGCCACCTTTTTGCAAAGCATTGGCAATGATTTTTTCGGCTTCTGTGATGGATATTCCGCCCAATTTGACCGATCCAATGAGGGGGTAGGTAATGGCGCCATTTTCAGATACACGGGTTTCCACCGTAAGGTCGGGATTTTGGAAAACCTGTATGCGAATGGAGTCACCAGCCCCTAAGGGGTAGTCGGGTAGCGCTTGCGCTTGCGCTTGTTGACCCAGCAGCAGAATAAGCAGTAAAGAAAATACCAGTTTGGCATGCTGAAGTAGGCGCTGTGTCATGGGGTGTTTCCTGTTGGTGTGGCGGCGGTTGCTGGGGATTTCGGCGCATCTATTTTTGCGAATTCACCCATGTAGCTTATTTTTGCGTTGGCTCTTAGTTCTTTGAGCTTGGTTGCGATGGCTTGAGCGGCTAGCTGGTTATTTAAGAATTGTTCTATGCGCGGTAATGCCACGGCTTCTGCCAGGGGGGCGCGTTGGGATGATGCAATTCGCAGGTAGGTAATGGTTTTGGGGCTGGTTAATATGGTGCTTTGGCCGTCTTTCAGGGCGTGCACTTTTGCCAGTAGTTCTAATGGAAGCTGCTCTGCTGTTCGGGTGGTGTTGCCGCCGGTGAACTGGATGTTTTTACTTTTTAGCCAGTCTGATACTTCGGCTATGGATTTTGCGTCTGTTGCCAGGCGGGTTAATTGCGCCTCCGTGTCGGTGGTGTTGGGGGTCACAATTTCTTCTATGTTGAATATGCGCCGTTCTGTGAAGAGGGCGGGGTGTTCGGCATAGTATTTTTGGACATCGGCTGCGCTGGATGGGGTAAGGCCCGATGTGATTTGTTTTAAATAGGCCCGGGCCACTATGTCGCGCCGGACGGCTTCTATGTCGGCCACTACGTCGGGGGCGCGGTCTAGTTTTTGGGCTATGGCCTGGCCGATGGCGAGTTGCTGGTCAATGAGCTTTTCCAGCACTTCGGGGCCCATCGTTTGGGGGGCGTCGGTGTTGGCGTGGCGAAGTACTTGGTTGATCTGGTGGACCGATATTTCTTCAGAACCCACTTTTGCGGCTACTTGTGTGACGACTTCTTGCTTGTTTTTGTTTTCACATGCTGCCAGCCCGAGGGTGAGGGCGGCCACTAAGAGTGTGGGGACCAGTTTGCGGGGGATGTCCATTGGTTTTAGCACGTCAATAGCTGTATTGGGCTGAAAACGTAGCCATGTTGCTGTCGTAGTCCAGGTTGGCTTGGTTTGAGGTGCGTTTGGAGTTTTGCAGCGTGGTGCTCAAGATGAGCGACTGGTAGGGCTGCCAATCGAGTGACAGGCTGGCATCGCGCACGGTGTCGCTGCGCTGGCTTGCGGCGGCGCTGGTGGGCGTTCCCTGGTAGTGGCGGAAGGCCATTTCATAGCTGAGGCGTAGCGTGGTTTTGGGGCTGATTTGCCATACAGGGCCGAGGGTCAGGCGGTCTGTACTGGTGTAGTTGGTATTGCCCGTTTGGTAGCTGGCCAGTTCATGCGTCCAGTTGGCGGTGAGTTTGTATTTGCTGGATATGGCCCAGTCGATGCGGGCACGGGTGTTGATGCCGCTGTAGTTGCGCTGCCCGTAGTGTGGGTGGGTGCGGTTGATGTGGGTGGCGGTGATTTCGGCTGTGCTTTTGGCACTGATCAGCCAGCGTAGCTTGAGTTCATGGTCGTGCTGGCGAAAGCTGTCGTCAAACAGGGCGACCGGTTGCAGTGCGCGGTTGGTGTATTCGCCGCTGTTTTCTTTGAATGCGTAGGTTAGCGCGCTGCCGGATGCCCATACGTAGCTGAGCCCGGCTTCTGCCGTTGTGGTGGATGTGTTGCCCTCTGCGGCGATGGGCTGCACATTGTTTTGAACGGTGGTTGAAAAACCACCCACCACGCGCCAAGGGCCGCCAAGCCCGTAGGTGGCGTCTAGACGGGTGTTGGTGTCGGTGCGCTGGTTGCGTATGTTGCTGGCGGGGTTGTCGGCAAAGCTGTTGAGGGTTTCTTTGTAGGTTCGGGTTAGGTTGCCTTGGAGTTCCGGGCTGGCGCTCCAACGCCATGCGGCGGCGTAGTTGTGTGCCACAAAGCTGAGGTAGCTGTTGTTTTGGTACTCCGAGTCAATCAGGCTGACGGCGAGTTCAACGCGTTGCAGGCTATAGGCTTTGTTGAGGTTGAGTCCGAATGTGGTGACCCCAATTTTTTCCGAGGCGTTGGGTGTGCTGGAGCGTGTGCTGGACGGCAGGCGAAATAGGTTGCTGTCGGTTTGCAGCGCGTAGGCTGCATTGAGCGTTAGTGTGTCGTCACCTTCTGCCCTGGCGTGTGCCATGCAGAGACAAGTTAGCAGTGCCACTGCAAGAGAACAAACGCGTTGGGCAAACATGCTTTAGATGGTTGGATTTTAGGTTTGGGGCCGAAGGTAGATTCTTGGGGCAGGGCGATGCTGTATCGCTTTCAAAATTCTAGCGCTCCCTTGTGGCTATTTTTTCAGACCTGACTTGCAGGGTATCGGGTACGGGTTTGACCTAATTGCATGTCATTATGCATGGTCGATTGGGCGTTTCTATTTACTTACGACTTGTATCTGATTGTGTGTGGCGATGGGCTTTTTCACGCCATAAAGTTGTTTTGATGGTGGGTGCAGGCGAAAAAAAAGGATTGCAGCGCAATCCTTTTTAAGAGCGGCGGGGTTTTAAGCCGCGAGCGTGTCTTGGTGCTTTTTGCGCCGACGTGCCACAACGCCAAGCAGTGCCAAACCCGACAGCAGCATGGCATAGGTTTCGGGTTCTGGCACTGGTGCGGCCAAGGCCACTACGAAGTTACCGGCTCTTGATGCTGTGCCTGAGAAGGTAAGGTCGTAATGCCCTGCGGCAAGGCTGCTTTCATAGCCCAAAACTTGGCCATATGTGGCGCCAATAGCACCAGAGGAGTACGACAGCAGTGTTGAGAATCCGTTGCTTCCGGTGAGGGTGGCGCTAAATCCGCTGATCAAGTTCAGTAAGCTGAAGCTGGTTTTGGAGGCCAGTACGCTGAACGAGCTGGTATCGCTGGCAATGTCAAAAGACACCACTTCGCTGAAACTGCCCCGGGAGTAGCCAACCAGCGCGCTGTAGCCATCGTCACTTAGGCTGGTCAATTCACCGATGTTGGTGGTTGCCGCTTGTGTGGCGAAGCTGGTTGCAAATAGGGCCGCTGTGCCCAGTGCAATCATGAATTTACGCATTTAAATTCCTTCGATAGTGCTGGAAGCCCTGCATAAAAATGTACGCAGCCAGACACAAACCCATGTTATTACTAGTGTTAACCCTAGCTAGTCGTTTATTTGGGCGATCGGCTAGGGCAAGGTGCTTTTTTGTAGTGTTTTTACACACAAATGGAAGAAATCTTACAAGTAAGCCTATTTAGTAAGTCCACTTGGCAGCTTTACGCTGGATGTACAAAAACTAAAAAGGCCTGTCGCATTACACGACAGGCCTCAAATTGGCGGAACAGGCGGGATTCGAACCCGCGGAGGGCTATTAACCCTCACACGCTTTCCAGGCGTGCGACTTAAACCACTCATCCACCGTTCCTAAGCCTCAAATTCTAGCATGCTATTTGCGCCGTATTTTCAGTGTGCGGCGTTTCTGCCGGGCACGGCGTGTTTTTCCAGGTCTTCTAGTAAAACGAATTCCAGCGCCCGGATGTGGGTGGATTCCAGCACCACGGGTGGGGCCACGCCGGCTTCAAAGGCTTCTTTCCAGCGGTTTGCGCACAGGCACCAGCGGTCTCCGGGGCGCAGGCCGGCAAAGCGCCACTGGGGGCGGGGTGTGCTCAGGTCGTTGCCGCGTGCCAGCGAGAAGGCCAAAAACTCGGCGGTTACTTTTGTACAAATGAGGTGCGAACCGCTATCGGTCTCGTCGGTGCGGCAACAGGCATCGCGGAAATAGCCCGTCAGCGGGTCGTAGGAGCAGGGCACTAGTTCGTTGCCCAATACGTTGTGTTCGATGGCAGGGCTGTCCATAGCGGTTCTATGGTGTTTTGCTGGTGTTGACCATCTTCATGGCGGAGCCGATCAGGGCCGACACCTCGGTCATGTTGCTGGGCACGATGAGGGTGGTGTGGGCGTTGGCGGCGACGCGGGAGTAGGCTTCTACGGCTTTTTCGGCAACTTTGAGTTGCACGGCTTGTTCACCGCCGGGCTGGCGGATGGCGTTAGCCACCAATTCAATGGCGTGGGCATTGGCTTGGGCCACGGCGGTGATGGATGCGGCTTCGCCCTGTGCTTTGTTGATGGCGGCTTGTTTTTCGCCTTCGGAGCGGGCGATGAATGCTTCGCGCTCGCCGGTGGCGATGTTGATTTGTTCTTGGCGGCGGCCTTCGGACGCGGCAATCAGTGCACGCTTTTCGCGTTCTGCGGTGATTTGCGCCTGCATGGCGTGCAGGATTTCTTTCGGCGGGGTCAGGTCTTTGATTTCGTAGCGCAGCACTTTGACGCCCCAGTTCAAGGCCGCTTCGTCGATGGCGGCCACCACTTGGGCGTTGATGATGTTGCGTTCTTCGAAGGTTTTGTCTAGTTCCAGTTTGCCGATCACACTGCGCAGTGAGGTTTGCGCCAGTTGCGAAATGGCGATGATGTAGTTGCTTGAGCCGTAGCTGGCGCGCATGGCGTCTGTTACCTGGAAGTACAGAATTCCGTCTACTTGCAACTGGGTGTTGTCGCGGGTGATGCAGACCTGGCTGGGGATGTCGAGCGGGATTTCTTTCAGCACGTGCTTGTAGGCCACGCGGTCGATAAATGGCACCAAAAAGTTGAGGCCGGGGGTGAGCGTGCCGTGGTATTTGCCCAGCCGTTCAATTACCCAGGCGTGCTGCTGGGGCACTACTTTCAGGGTGCGGCTGATAAAGATGGCGGCGATGACGAGTACGACGATGGCAATTTCCATAAAGGCTCCGGTTAGTTGTGTAAGAGTGTTTCACAGTTTGTTGACGAGCAGCCGGTTGCCGATGACTTCGGTGACGCGGTGCGGGCCAGGGGTCGGGTGCTGGTCGGGGCGGTGCAGCACGGTCCATTCGGCACCCCGGTAATGCACCTGGGCGGTGCCGTCGGCGTTCCAGGCATCCACTTGCACGGTTTCGCCGATGTCCAGATTCACATCGGGGTTGGCGCTGGCGGGTAAGTTTTTGGGGTGTTTGCTGCGGATGCGGTTCCAAATGACTACGGCACCGCCGCCCACCGCGCTGGCCACCAGGGTTTGCGCCACCATGCCTGCACCGGCATACGCGGCCAGGGCGGCAGCGGCAAAGCCTAGCGCCAGCATCAGCAGGTAGAAAGTGCCGGTGAGCAGTTCTATCACCACGGCTCCACCGGCCAGTAGCCACCATAAAGTCGATTCCGCCATTGCGCGCCCTTGTGTTGTGTTGCGATCGCCACATTTTGGGACCAAAACAGCGGACTGCCGCCGAGGCTTCATGCGAAGTCCTTACACTTCGCGGCTGTTTTGAGTTTTACCCGTGTTAATTTGGCTGGAGGCCGGCATGAAGTTTCGTTTCCCTATCATCATCATCGATGAAGATTTTCGTTCTGAGAACACCTCGGGTTTGGGCATCCGCGCTCTGGCCCAGGCGATTGAAACGGAGGGGTTGGAGGTGCTGGGCGTGACCAGTTACGGTGATTTGTCGAAGTTTGCCCAACAGCAAAGCCGCGCCAGTGCTTTTATCTTGTCGATCGACGATGAAGAGTTCTCGCCCGGCCCGGACCACGACCCAGTGGTGCTCAACCTGCGCCACTTCATCGCCGAAGTGCGGCGTAAAAACCTGGATGTACCGATCTACATCTACGGCGAAACCAAGACCTCGCAGCACATCCCCAACGACATTCTGCGGGAGCTGCACGGCTTCATCCACATGTTTGAGGACACGCCCGAATTTGTGGCCCGCCACATCATCCGCGAGGCTAAAAGCTACCTGGAAGGCGTGCAGCCACCGTTCTTCAAGGCCTTGCTGGACTACGCTGAAGACGGCTCTTACTCGTGGCATTGCCCGGGGCACTCCGGCGGCGTGGCTTTTCTGAAGAGCCCCGTGGGCCAGATGTACCACCAGTTTTATGGTGAAAACATGCTGCGTGCCGACGTGTGCAACGCGGTGGAAGAGCTGGGCCAGTTGCTCGACCACAACGGCGCCATCGGCGAGAGCGAGCGCAATGCCGCCCGTATCTTCAACGCCGACCACTGCTTCTTTGTGACCAACGGCACCAGCACCAGCAACAAGATGGTCTGGCACCACACTGTGGCCCCGGGCGACGTGGTGGTGGTAGACCGCAACTGCCACAAGTCGAACTTGCACGCCATCATCATGACCGGCGCGATTCCGGTGTTTTTGAAGCCTACGCGCAACCATTTCGGCATCATCGGCCCCATCCCCAAGAGCGAATTTGAGCCTGCCGCCATCAAGGCCAAGATCCGTGCCAATCCGCTGTTGCAGCATATTGATGCCGACACCGTCAAGCCGCGCATCTTGACCCTGACACAGAGCACCTACGACGGCGTGCTCTACAACACCGAAACCATCAAAGGCATGCTCGATGGCTATGTGGAGAACCTGCATTTCGACGAAGCCTGGTTGCCGCACGCGGCCTTCCACCCGTTTTATGGCACCTACCATTCGATGGGCAAAAAACGCATCCGCCCCAAGCACGCGGTGGTGTACGCCACGCAAAGCATCCACAAGCTGCTGGCAGGTATCAGCCAGGCCAGCCATGTGCTGATCCAGGATTCGCAAAACGTCAAACTGGACCGGCATTTGTTCAACGAGGCGTACCTGATGCACACCAGCACCAGCCCGCAATA
Source organism: Rhodoferax sp. LB1P47 (assembly GCF_056521445.1). NCBI lineage: Bacteria > Pseudomonadati > Pseudomonadota > Betaproteobacteria > Burkholderiales > Comamonadaceae > Rhodoferax > Rhodoferax sp. LB1P47. The sequence goes on from NZ_JBWMAU010000018.1 coordinate 61,566, forward strand.
CAGCATCATTGCCAGCTGCGACGTGGCGGCCGCCATGATGGAGCCGCCCGGCGGCACCGCGCTGGTGGAAGAGAGCATTGCCGAAGCGCTGGACTTCCGCCGCGCCATGCGCAAGGTGGACGACGAGTACGGCGCCGACTGGTGGTTCAAGGTCTGGGGGCCAGACAAACTGGTGGACGAGGGCATTGGCCGCGCCAGCGACTGGATCATCAAGGGCGAATCCAAAACCAATGCCAAGGCCAACTGGCACGGCTTTGGCAAGATGGCCACCGGCTTCAACATGCTGGACCCGATCAAGTCCACCATCGTCACGCCCGGCATGGATTTGAACGGCAAGTTCGCCAAGACCGGCATTCCGGCCAGCATCGTGACCAAGTTTTTGGCCGAGCACGGCGTGGTGGTGGAAAAGACCGGCCTGTACAGCTTCTTCATCATGTTCACCATCGGCATTACCAAGGGCCGCTGGAACAGCATGCTGACCGCGTTGCAGCAGTTCAAGGACGACTACGACAAGAACCAGCCGATGTGGAAGATCCTGCCCGAGTTTTGCCAGAAGCACCGGCGCTACGAAAAGATGGGTCTGGCCGATTTGTGCCAGCACCTGCACAACCTGTATGCCAAGTACGACATCGCCCGGCTCACTACCGATATGTACTTGAGCGACCTGACCCCGGCCATGAAGCCCAGCGATGCCTATGCCCATATCGCCCTGCGGAAGACCGAGCGCGTGGCCATCGACGAGCTGGAAGGCCGCATTACCGTGGGCCTGGTCACGCCGTACCCACCGGGCATTCCGCTGCTGATTCCGGGTGAAGTGTTCAACAAGAAGATCGTCGATTACCTGAAGTTCTCGCGCGAGTTCAACACCCAGTGCCCCGGATTTGAAACCGACATCCACGGCCTGGTCGAGGAAGTGGACGAAAACGGCAAGCACCACTACTTCGCGGATTGCGTGAGGGTCTAATCCCGCAAAATTTCCTTGCTATTTAATTGAGCCACTTGCACAACCACTCAAAGATGTAATTTCCTGTCGATTGGGAGTCGAATTTTTGAGGGTGAAGGTGTAGGCGCAGCCACTGGGAAGTGACATCATCTGGTTTACCAAGA
>NZ_JBWMAU010000019.1:0-61220 GCF_056521445.1 Rhodoferax sp. LB1P47
CTGACAGTCCCAGTGCTTGGCAAAATAACGCTTCTTGCATTTGTGTTTCTCCTTTGGGATTGGATGTCAACACAATTTTCTAGCCCGTGGTGCGCCACCCGAAACGGAAGAGAGCCCCCTTTCTTTGCACTTGTGCTGGCCGGATACATCGCCGCGTGCCACCGCATGTTGCCGCTGGAGGCGATAGCGGGCATGAACGGCTTTGTACTCTTCTTCGTCCTGCATGCTGTACCGGTTTGGTGCCAGCACGCCGCTGGCGCAGTTGCTGGACGGTAGCGCGTTTTTCACCTACCTGCTGTGCGGGCTGGTTATCGTGGCGGGCACGGTGGGGTTCAGCCGCACGTGTGCTTCGGCTGGAACGACGCGGCGTTTGGGGCCATTGTGGTGGAAGTGGTGGTGACGACATCGCTGAGCATTGCGCTTTCGCAGCTGGACACGGCGGGCATGCACGGCATGGGGCATGCGGCGCGGTGCTGGCGCGCTCGCACATGCTGGTGGGGGGGCACGGCGGCCATGCGCTGCGGCGTGCCGCTGGACCCGTTTGCCTTGCAGGTGCAGGTGCTGGTGGCAGCCCTGCCCAGCGCCAGCAACGTGACGCTGCTGGCCGAGCGCTTCGGGGCCGACAACGGGCGTATCGCCCGCACCATTCTGGTGACCACGGCGGCGGCGTTTGTGACGTTTGTGACGTTTGTGACGTTTTCGGCGGCGGTGCAGCGGCGGGTGTAGCCCGGTCCATGTTCAGAGACTTTTAAGGCTTTCGGGCTTATTTAGCCTGCACACAAAGCTACTATAAATGTAGCACTTACGCCAGCCAGCAACGCGCCCAGGCTACGGCTTAGATCTGCGCTTCTCAGGACAGCACGCAGTTGCGCCCGGCTTGTTTGGCGCGGTACAAGGCCTTGTCGGCACAGGCGATCAGCGCGCCACTGTCGGCCCCGTGCAGCGGGTAGACCGCAATGCCTGCAGAAAACGTCACGTGCAAGCTGGCGTCGCCGAACGGGATGGGGGTTGCAGCAAACTCCAGCCGCCACGCGTCCACCTTCTGCCGCGCCTGGTCAAGCGACATTTTGGGCAGCACGATGAGGAATTCCTCGCCACCAAAGCGGCAAATCGTGTCGCTCTGGCGCGCACCTTTGCACAGCAAGGCCGACAGAGTTTTCAGCACCTGGTCACCCGCCATGTGTCCATAGGTGTCGTTGATGCGCTTGAAGCTGTCCAGGTCCAGCAGCGCCAGCGCCAGCGCATGGCCTTCGCGCATGGCGCGGGACAGGTCACGGACCAGGGTTTCGTCCAGGTAGCGGCGGTTGAACAGGCCGGTGAGCGGGTCGCGGATAGCTTGCTCTTGCAGCAGGGCTTGCAAGGTGGAAATCTTGGCCAACTGTGCTTCCAGCAGGCGTTGGTGCTTGTCGGTTTGCTGTAATGACCGCAGCAAGATGGCCCCCAGCAGCACCGACACCAGCAAAAAACTGCCCGCCATCACCACAGTGCGGTAGAGCTCCAGGTTCCAGCCCGCCAGGTAATCGCGCTGGGCCATAGTGACGATCACCACCATCGGGGCCTGTTGCAGCCGGTGAAATGTGGACATGCGCTCCAGCCCGTCCGCACTGGCCGTAGTGAAATAGGAGGCGGTGCGGGCCCCCGACTGGAATAACTGCCGAAACTCTTTGGACACGCTGCTGCTACCCAACTGTCCTGCTGGCTTATCGGCAATCGCGGGCACGCGCGTAACCAGGCCAATATCGTCATCGCGCAAGATCAGCGAGCCGTTGGGCCCCAGGTCAAACTGCGCCAGGAGCTGTGAAAAATGGCGGATCGCAATTGGAGCAGCCACCACACCGGCAAAACGGCCATCGGGGTAGTTGTAGCGCCGCGCAAATGAAATCACGTATTGCCGGGACACCCGCCCCACCAGCGGCTTGGAGATATGGAGCCCGGATTTTGTATGGTCGCGTAGCGCCACAAAATAGTCTCGGTCAGCCCAACTATTGCCTTCGGCCTTGTTCAGCCCCCGACCCAGCACCACCAAGCCATCGGCCTGTGCCACTCGCAGGGCTTCCACCTGGGGCAGACGGTGCTCCAGCCGGGCCAAAAAAACCTGCATGGCCGCTTCGTCAATCCCTTTGCCCGTAAGTTGCCGCTCTAGTTCATCGGCCACGGTGTGCAAGGCCAGATTCACCTTCTCGATGTCGCTGGACACTGCGTGGTCCAGTGCACTGGCGATGTTTTGGGTTTGGGCCTCGGCCCGCTGCTCGGCATTCTGGCGGCTGCGATAGAGCAAATGACCCGACTGCACCAGCACCAGCAGGTTGGCACACACCAACCCCACCACCAGTACCAAGCGGAACCGCCGGGACGATGCTATGGGGTTGCTGAGGGGGGTAAGGCCCGGGTCTTGGGAAGGAATCGACAGGGCCATATCTTTTCGCAGGTTCTCCCCACGGTCGTGGGTATCGATTGCTGCCGATCTTAGTCTTATCCGGAAATTACGTTACAAATTTTCACGAACCGGGGGAGGCAAAAAATCAAAACTTTTAGGGCCCCAGCGCTGTCAGCCCTTACGGCTGAAGTACTGGATAAGTAGCCCCTACAGGCGGCATGGCGACAGGCTTCAGAGCGTGCGGCGCAGGGCTTCGAAGAACAGTGTGGACTGCCCCCGCACCTGGTGCTGCACGAGGTCAGCGAAGGTCTGGGCCTGCACGATGCCACCGTGACCCTGGTGCGCCAGCGCCTGCTGCTGAGCCCGGAGATCGAGGCGGTGTACTCCATCGGCGGGGCCAATGCTGCCATTCTGGAGGCATTTGCGCAGGCCCAGCGCCGCTGCCGGGTGTTCATTGCCCACGACCTGGTGCACGATATGCGCCAGGCCTGCATGCAGGTCATGGCAGCCCAGGGCGCGGCACCGGGGCTGCCGCTGCGGCTCTCTGCCGTCCAGGTGGTTACGCCCTGCAATCTGCCAGAGGCCAACCCCTTAACATTTTTAGGTTGATACATCGAAAGAGAGGCCCCGTCGTTCAACCAGAACGAGGGCCCACCAAAAACACCGCAGAGCGGGCTCCGCCAAGCGGCTGGTGTTGCCCCCCGGAAAAGGGGGTTGGTGGAAAGCGCTTGCGCTGTAACCCGGGGGTTAGCCTAGCCCTGCAAAGATATTTTGCACATCGTCATTCGCGTCGATGGCGGCCAGAAAGGCTTCGACCTCTTCCAGCTGCTCGGCGCTCAGGCTGGTGGGGTCTACCGGGTTCTTGGCCTTGTAGCCCAGCTTGGCCGACAGCACGGTGAAGCCCTGTGCGGGCAGTGCCCGGCTGACCAGATCCAGGTCGGCGGGGTCGGTCAGGAAGGTGGTGCTGCCGTCTTCCTCGCCAGGCTCGAAGTCTTGCGCACCGGCTTCGATGGCGGCCAGCTCGGCATCCGATCCCTTGGCGGCGGGTTCGGCTTCGATCATGCCCACATGGTCAAAGTCCCAGGCTACCGAGCCGGAGGTGCCCAGCTGGCCCTTGCGGAACAGCACGCGCATTTCAGGGGCGGTGCGGTTGACGTTGTCGGTCAGGCATTCGACCATCAGCGGCACGCGGTGCGGGGCATAGCCTTCGTAGATGACATGCTCGAAGTTGATGGCTTCGCCGGTCAGGCCTGCGCCTTTTTTGATGGCGCGGTCTAGCGTGTCCTTGGGCATAGACACCTTGCGGGCCTGCTCGACCAGCAGCCGCAAGCGGGCGTTGGCGGCCGGGTCGGCACCGCTGCGCGCGGCGATCATGATGTCTTTGGACAATTTGCCAAATACGCGGCCCCTGGCATTGGCTGCCAGTTCCTTGCCTTTTGCTTTCCACTGCGCGCCCATGGTGCGAATCCTTGCTGTTGTAGCGCTGCGTGCGCTGGGTTGTATACGGGGTGCTGGTTATACACCCAACCGCAGGGCATTTTGCTAAAGATACGAATGTTTTAGGCCTCTAGCGCACATTCCACATGCGCTAGCAGCTACTAATTACATAGCAACACAACAATGCAGCAAGCACTAGTCGGCTTTGATATTCGCCACCTTGATGACCTTGCCGTACTTGGCAAACTCGGTCTGGGTAAACGTGCCCAGCTCTTGGGCTGAGCCGTAGGCGGGCTTCACGGCCAGGGCCTTGAGCTTGCTGTCCACCTCGGGCATCGCCATCACCCGGCCCAGGTCGGCGCTGAGGCGGGCCACGATGTCGGCCGGAGTTTTGGCGGGCACGTACAGCGCGTACCAGCCCTGCACCTCGAAGCCGGGGTAGCCCGCCTCGGCAAAGGTCGGCACATTGGGCAGCTCGGGCAAACGGGAGGGAGACGAGACGGCGATGGCGCGGATCTTGTCGCCCTTGATCATCGGCATGGCACCGGTGGTGGTGTCAAAAATCACCGACAGCCGCCCGCCGATCAAGTCCATCGTGTGGGCATTGCCGCCCTTGTAAGGCACATGCGTCATGGTGGCCCCTGCAGCCTGGGTAAACAGCTCGCCCGCCAGGTGCAACGGCGAACCATTGCCGGCCGAGCCGTACATCACGTCGCCAGGGCGCTTTTTGGCATCGTCCACCAGCGACTTCAGGCTGGTGTAGGGCGACTCCTTGTTCACCGTGGCCACGATGGGGGCCACGCCGATCAAGCCGATGGGGGCGAAGTCTTTCAACGCGTCGTAACCGGGGTTGGCGATCAGGTGCGGGCTGACGGCGTTGCTGGCCAGCGACCCCAACAGGATGGTGTAGCCGTCGGGTGCGGCCTTGGCTGCAAGCGCCGCGCCGATGGTGGTGCCCGCACCGGGGCGGTTGTCCACCACCACCGGCTGGCCCAGCGTGTCGGCCAGCTTTTGGCCGATCAGGCGGCCCACGGCATCGTTGGCACCGCCAGCGGGGTACGGCACGATCAGCGTCACCGGCTTGTGGGGGTAGGCCTGGGCTTGCGCCAGAACGGGCAGGCAGGCGGCTGCGGCCAGGGCCACGGCGGTGAGCACGGTGCGGCGGGAAGGGATGGTGGTTGCGAACATGGGCGGTGTCTCCGGTGTGTTGTTGGATGTGTTGGGTGTGTTGCCTGTTGCAAACAGCCATCTTGCAACATGCTTCAAATTCTTTCACAATCTACCAAATACAATCAAGATAAATTTCTACAATTCGCCTATTCATTGGTGAATACCCTAGCAAAATCTACCATGACCAACCCGCAAGCCCTCGCCATCGTCACCATGTTGCCCAGCCAGCGGCGCGACCGCATCGTTGACTTTCTGCGCCGCCACGGTGCGGTGACCTTGCAGCAGCTGGCCCAGGCGATGGACGCGTCGGTGTCCACCCTGCGCCGCGACCTGGACGCATTGGAGGCCGACGGCGTGCTCGACCGCACCCACGGCGGCGCGCTGTTGCGCCAGCAGCACTACAGCACTTTCGAGCCCGACCCGGTGGCCGCCGCCGAGCTGTCGCCGCGTGAAAAGCGTGCCATTGGCTACGCTGCCGCCGCCGAGCTGCAGCCCGGCCAGAGCGTGATCTTTGACAGCGGCAGCACCGTGATCGAAGCCGCCCGCGCGGTGCTGGAGCGGCACATCCCGCTGGTGGCCGTGACCAACGACCTGGCCATCGCCCAGTTGCTGGGCAGCAGCCCGCAAATCCGCGTGCACGTGCTGGGCGGCATGCTGCGCAGCGGCAGCAACACGCTGATGGGCGACGAGGTGCTGAGCGGTGCCCGCCAGATCCGCGCCGATGTGCTGCTGATGGGCGCGCATGCCATCACCGACGGCGTGCTGTCCGAGACCGACCCCGAAGTCGCCGCCGTCAAGCGCGCGCTGATGCAGGCCGCCCACACCAAGCGCCTGCTGGTGGACGCGTCCAAGTTCCGCCCCCGCGCCTTCATGACCATCTGCACGCTGGCAGAGTTCGACGCGGTGATTACCGACAGCGGCGTGCCTCCTGTCGCGCTTGACGCACTGATCCAAGCCGGATTGCAGGTAACGCAGGTGTCGGTGGCATGAGCCTGTGGCGCATCTTGGCCGATGACCTGACCGGTGCGCTGGACTCCGCCGCCGCGTTTACCGGCGCGCAGGAGGTGCCGGTGTTTCTGCAAGCGCCAGATTCCCCCTCGTCCGCACCCCCCATCCAGGCCTGGGCCACGGGCACGCGTGATGCACCCGCCGCCGCACTGCCCGGCCTGCTGCAAGCCTGCCTGCCCTGGTTCACCGCGCCGGGCACACTGGCGTTTAAAAAGGTCGATAGCCTGCTGCGCGGCAACAGCTTTGCAGAAGTCGCCTGGCTGCTGCGCTACGGCGGCTTTGACGGCGTGGTGTTCGCCCCGGCCTACCCGGCGCAAGGGCGGCTAACGCAGGGCGGCCAGCACCGCGTGGGCAGCGAGACCATCGACCTGCGGGCGGCGTTTGCCGCCGTGGGCCTTACGGTACGCAGCGGTGACGCGCCCGACGCACAGGGCGGCGTACTGGTACCGGATGTGCTGTGCGATGCCGACCTGGACCGGCTGGCCAGCCACCCAGCCCCGCGCTGGCTGTGGTGCGGCAGCGCCGGGTTGGCCGGGGCGCTGGCGCGGCAGGGGCAGCACGCGCCGACACGCAGCGCATCACCTACACCCGGCCTGACCCACACCATCACCGCCAGCCGCCACCCGGTGGTGCGCGGGCAAATCGGGGCCATCGCCCTGCACGACCTATCCCACCCCCAGCCCCTGCCCGCTTCTGAGGCCCAGGCGCAACTGCAACAGCGCGCCCAGGCGCTGGTACGCACCCTGCGCCGCCCCGACAACCTGGTGGTGGTCGGCGGCGATACCTTGCTGGCCCTGTGCCAGGCGGCGGGCGTGCACAGCCTGCGGGCCTGCGCCAGCCCCCGCAGCGGCTGGGGCCGGGCGACTTTGCTGGGCGGGCCGTGGCACGGCGTGGCCTGTTATTCCCGCTCCGGGGCGTTTGGCGCGCCGGACGATTTATCCGCCTTACTGGCAACCCTCACACACAAGGAAACCGCCTTATGAGCAAACCCATTCGCCTCGCCCTGACCATGGGCGACCCGGCGGGCATTGGCCCCGAGATCATCGTCAAGGCCGCCCACCAGATGCGCCCGTGGGTGGAGCAAGGCCGCATCGCGCTCACCGTGTTGGGCTGCGCTGCCTCGCTGGCCCGCGCCACCCAGCTTTTGGGCCTGGATGCCGCGCCGCTGCCCATCGTGAATATGGTGGACGTGGGCCCGGTCGATGGCCCCATGCCGCTGGGCCAGGTGTCTGCCGCCGCAGGTAAATGGTCGTACCTGGCGGTGGAGCGGGCGGTGCAGATGACGCAGGCGGGGCAGATCGACGCCATCGTCACCGCGCCGCTGTGCAAAGAGGCGCTGCACCTGGCGGGCTACCCGTTTGAGGGCCACACCGAGATGCTGGCGCACCTGACCGGCATGCGCGACGGCGTGATGATGCTGGCCCACGGCGGCATGCGCGTAAGCCACGTGTCCACCCACTGCCCGCTGTCGGAAGTACCCAAGCGCCTGACCCCGGTGCGCCTGCGCCGCGTGCTGGACGTGACGCTGGACGCGCTGCGCGCCCTGGGCATTCCCCAGCCGCGCATTGCGGTAGCGGGGCTGAACCCGCACGCCGGTGAAGGCGGCATTCTGGGCAAGGAAGACGGCGAGATCATCGCCCCCATCGTGGCCGAATACGCCGCCGCAGGCCAGTTGGTGACCGGGCCGTGGGCGGGCGACACGGTGTTCATCAAGCTGCGCGCGGGCCAGTTCGACGCGGTGGTGGCCATGTTCCACGACCAGGGCCACATCCCGGTGAAGCTGCTGGGCTTTTCCATCGACCCCGCCACCGGCGCGTGGAACGCGGTGAGTGGCGTGAACATCACCCTGGGCCTGCCGATTCTGCGCACCTCGGTAGACCACGGCACGGCCTTCGACATCGCAGGCAAGGGCATCGCCAGCGCCGACAGCATGGTCGATGCCACCGAATACGCCATGACCCTGGTTGAGGGTCTACGCAAAACCGCACTACAAAAACTGGAGACATTGGCATGAGCGACTTTTCAAAATCCTTGCAATTCGCGGGCCGCAGCGTGCTGGTGACTGGCGGCGGCTCCGGCATTGGCGCGGCGGTGGCGCTGGCCTTTGGCTCGTTGGGCGCGCAGGTGGCGGTGCACTACTCCCGCAACCAGGACGGCGCCGAATCGGTGGCCGCCGCCATCCGCGCCGCCGGGGGCACGGCCATCACGCTGGGTGGCGACTTGCAAGACCGCACCGTGGCCCAGCCGCTGATAGCCCAAACCGTGGCCGCATTCGGCGGGCTGGATGTGTTGATCAACAACGCAGGCGACATGTTTGGCCGCCGCCCGCTAGAGCTGGCCACCGACGACGATTACGACCGCGTGATGGGCCTGAACGTGCACGCCGCCTTCGCCATCTGCCGTGCCGCCGCACCCGTGATGCGTGCGGCGGGCCGGGGCAGCATGATTACCACCACCTCCATTGCGGCCCGCACCGGCGGCAGCGAAGGCGTGGGCTTGTACGGTGCGGCCAAAGCCTTTGTGAGCACCATGACCCGCGTGTTCGCCCGCGAAATGGCCCCGCATGGCGTGCGCGTCAACGGCGTGGCCCCGGGCGTGATCCTGACCGACTTCCACACCCGCAACTCCAGCCCCGAGCAGCTGGAAGCCGCACGCAAATCCATCCCCATGGGCCGCACCGGCACCCCGGCAGACTGCGTGGGGGCCTACCTATTTCTGGCCGACGAAACACTATCCGGTTACATCACCGGCCAGATCATCGAAGTCAACGGCGGGCAATTGATGCCCTGACCAACTGCCAAATAATAAAGAGACAACTATGCACACCCTCCCCCCCAACACCTTCAAACAAGCCCTGGCCTCGGGCCGCCCGCTCATCGGCCTGTGGTGCAACTTTGCCTTTCTACCCACGGTGGAATGCCTGGCGCACGCCGGGTTCGACTGGCTAATGCTTGACATGGAGCACACCCAAAGCAACCTGGATACCGTCAGCACCCAACTGCTGGCCCTGCGCGGCAGCCCCAGCGCAGCGGTAGTGCGGGTGCCATCGAACGACATCGCTTTCATCAAACGCCTGCTGGACGCGGGCACCACCAACCTGATGGTGCCCAACATCCGCAGCGCCGCCGAGGCCGCAGAGGCCGTGTCCTACACCCGCTTCGCCCCCGAGGGCCTGCGTGGCGTGGCGGGCAGCACGCGCGGCGGCGGCTACACCCGCTGCACCGACTACATGGCCCGCGCCAACGACGAGATCGCCGTGATCCTGCAAATCGAATCCCGCGAGGCGCTCGACGACCTGGAGGCCATCTGCCGCGTGCCCGGCGTAGACGCGGTGTTCATCGGCCCGTCCGACCTGGCGGCCAGCCTGGGCTACCGGGGCCAGAGCGGCCACCCCGTGGTGCAGGCCGCGATAGCCAAGGCCATAGCCATTGGCGTGGCCGCTGGCAAGCCCGTGGGCATATTGACAGTGGACGGCAAGGGCGAGCCCTACCTGGCCCAGGGCGCCACCATGGTCGGCGTGGGCACGGATATGCATTTGCTGATTGCCGGGGCGGATGCGCTGGCGGCACGCTTCAAACAGTAGCGAGGGGGGCTGCTGGACAGCGCAGAATGCAGACCTCTGTCACCCACCCCAGCCTGTCTATGTTTGCCTTCCTGAAAAAGTTCCAACGCGCACCGCTTCCGCCCAGCAGCACACTCACAGCCGTGCCCAGCCAACGCATGGGCCTGGAAGAGCGCAAGACCTACCGCAAAGAGCTGCTCTACCAGTCGATCCGTGAGACTTTTTTGTCGATGGAGGTGCTCTCGCACACATACCGGTTCAAAGTGATGCCGGTGGACGAACGGCACCATCGGTTTATTGCGATGGTGGATGTGGCGAAGTCTTTTGTGGCGGGGGCGCAGGCCCGAACCAAGAGCTTTTCGGCCATAGAGCAGAACATGCGCACCGCCGCCTACCGGCGCTACGGGGTGGTGATCGACGGCATCTACTGGCGCGTCAACGAAAACGAGGAAGCGTTTGAACGCCGCGCCCGGGCCAGCGACCCGGCCCGCAGCGGCAGCTTCGAGCAGACCGATCAGCGCACACCTGTGGCAACCGCAGCCGGTATTGCAGCACCCGCCGCCAGCCTGTCACGGCAACGCTACCAGCCCGTGTCTGCCGACGAGCGCGCCGCGTTCATGGCGGCCCTGGAGCACGGCAAGGCCCCGCCGCTGGTGCGCGTGGGCGAGCAGGAATACCTGTCGGACCTGATGCCGCTGGAGGGCGGAGGCATGACGGGCGGTACCCAGTACGGCAAGTTGTAAAAATAATGGCCCAAAAAAAGGCGGCTTCTTGTGCAAGAAGCCGCCTTTTTTAATTAAGCATGAAATAAGCCTCTAGCGCTTATTCCACCTGCGCAAGAAGCTATATTTTACATAGCAACTCGCGCCCTACACATTACACACCCACCGCAGCCAGAGCCGCATTGAAAGTGGCGCTGGGGCGCATGATGGCCTCGGTCTTGGCGGCATCGGGCAGGTAGTAGCCGCCGATGTCGGCAGGCTGGCCTTGCACGGCCTTGAGTTCGGCGACGATTTGTGCTTCGCCTGCGGCCAGGGCTTTGGCCAGGGGGGCGAAGTGGGCTTGCAGTGCGGCGTCTTCGGTCTGGGCGGCCAGGGCCTGGGCCCAGTACATGGCCAAGTAGAAGTGGCTGCCACGGTTGTCCAACTCACCGGTACGGCTGGACGGGCCTTTGTTGGTGTCCAGCAGTTGGCCGGTGGCGGCATCCAGGGTTTTGGCCAGCAACTTGGCTTTGGCGTTGCCGGTTTTTAGCCCCAAATCTTCCAGCGACACGGCCAGGGCCAGGAACTCGCCCAGCGAATCCCAGCGCAGGTGGTTTTCTTCCACCAGCTGTTGCACGTGCTTGGGCGCGGAGCCACCGGCACCGGTTTCGTACATACCGCCACCGGCCATCAACGGCACGATGGACAGCATCTTGGCGCTGGTGCCGAGTTCCATGATAGGGAACAGGTCGGTCAGGTAGTCGCGCAGGATGTTGCCGGTGACGCTGATGGTGTCCAGGCCACGGATGACGCGCTCCAACGTGAAGCGCATGGCGCGCACCTGCGACATGATCTGGATGTCCAGGCCGCTGGTGTCGTGCTCGTGCAGGTACATCTTGACCTTGGTGATCAATTGCGCTTCATGCGGGCGGTAGGCATCCAGCCAGAACACGGTGGGCATACCGGAGTTACGGGCGCGGGTGACGGCCAGCTTGACCCAGTCGCGGATGGCGGCATCCTTGACCTGGCACATGCGCCAGATGTCGCCCGCTTCGACGTTTTGCGTCAGCAGCACTTCACCGGTGGCGATGTCCACGATGTTGGCCACGCCGTCTTCGGCAATCTCAAAAGTTTTGTCGTGCGAGCCGTATTCTTCGGCCTGCTGGGCCATCAGGCCGACGTTGGGCACCGTGCCCATCGTCCGGGGATCGAACGCGCCGTGCCATTTGCAGAAGTTGATGATTTCTTGGTAGATGCGGGCGAAGGTGGACTCGGGCATCACGGCCTTCACGTCCTTCAGGCGGCCGTCGGCGCCCCACATCTTGCCGCCGCTGCGGATCATGGCGGGCATGGAGGCATCCACGATCACGTCGTTGGGCGAGTGGAAGTTGGTGATGCCTTTGGCCGAATCGACCATCGCCAGCTCGGGGCGGTGGGCGTGGCAGGCGTGCAGGTCTTTCAGCACTTCTTCGCGCTTGGCCGTGGGCAGCGTGGCGACTTTCTCGTACAGATTGGCCATGCCGTTGTTGACGTTGACACCCAACTCTTCAAACAACGCACCGTGCTTGGCAAAGGCTTCGCGGTAAAAAATCTTCACACAGTGGCCAAAGACGATGGGGTGCGAGACCTTCATCATGGTGGCCTTGACGTGCAGCGAGAACATCACGCCGGTCTTGTGCGCGTCTTCGATTTCTTTCTCGTAGAACTCGACCAGCGCCTTCTTGCTCATGAACATGCTGTCGATGACTTCGCGGTCCAGCAGCGACACCTTGGGCTTGAGGACGACGGTCTTGCCGCTGGTGGTGAGCAGTTCCATGCGCACGTCGCGGGCGCGGTCCAGCGTGAGGGACTTTTCGCCGTGGTAGAAGTCGCCGTGGTGCATATGCGAGACGTGGCTGCGCGATGCCTGGCTCCACTCGGCCATGCTGTGCGGGTTCTTGCGGGCGTATTCCTTCACCGCCTTGGGGGCGCGGCGGTCCGAGTTGCCTTCGCGCAGCACGGGGTTGACGGCGCTGCCGGTGCACTTGCTGTAGCGGGTGCGAATGGACTTTTCTTCGTCGGTCTTCGGATCTTCAGGGAAGTCGGGGATGGCGTAGCCCTTGCCTTGCAATTCCTTGATACAGGCTTGCAACTGGCCCACCGAGGCGCTGATGTTGGGCAGCTTGATGATGTTGGTGTCGGGCAGCAGGGTCAGGCGGCCCAGTTCGACCAGGGTAGCGGGCACTTTCTGTGCGTCGCTCAAGAATTCAGGGAATTCGGCCAGCACGCGGGCGGCCACCGAGATGTCGGCACTGGCCACATCGATACCGGCTTGGCTGGTGAAGGTCTTGATGATGGGCAGCAAGGAGTGGGTCGCCAGCATGGGCGCTTCGTCCGTGAGCGTGTAGATGATTTTGGATTTTCCGGCAGCCATGGATGAACCTCTCAGGGATTGAACAAATGGGTGAACAAATGGGGGGGCGCGGCGAAGCGCTCTCTTATCGCGTCCTTGCGAGTCTACTTTATGCGTCGCGCAGACGACTCTATGCACACCACCGCACAATATAGAGGAAATTGGCACTTTCCGCATGTACCACCTGCACTAGCAGCTATAACTTAAATAGCACATCGCCCCGCCCGCCCGGACGGAAATGCTCAGCGAATCAGCTGCAACAGGGCCGCCTTCAACGCATGGTCTTGCAAGGGTTTGTGCAGCAAGGGCAAGCCGGAGGCCTGGATGGCCTGGATTTTGTCGCGGCCGGTGTCGCCGGTGATCAGCAAGGCGGGGATGTCGCTATTGAACTCATTGCGCAGCGCGGCAATGGCATCTACACCGGTTTCATCGCCACGCAGGCGGTGGTCGCAAACGATGGCATCGGGCACGCGGGCACACGCCCCCAGCAGGGCCACCATCTCGGCACCCGATGCGGCGGTCACCACGGTGCAGCCCCACTGCTCCAGCAGCAAGCGCGTGGCGTTGAGGATCAGGGCTTCATCGTCAATCACCGCAATAAAGCGTTTGGCCAGCGTTGTAGGGGTGCCCACCACCGCCAGCGGCGCGGGCATGGGGCGCGTGTCGCTGGCCAAGGCACAGGGCAGCTCCACCGAAAAAACGCTGCCACGGCCCAGTTGGGAGCGCAAGGCCAGCGGTGCGTTCAGCAGCAGGGCCAAGCGCTGCACGATGGCCAGCCCCAGGCCCAGGCCTTGGGAGCGGTCGCGCTCGGGGTTGCCCACCTGGTGGAATTCGTCAAACACGGCGCGTTGCTGGTCGGGCGCGATGCCGGGGCCGGTATCCCACACGGACAGCCGCACGCCCGACGCGGTGCGGCGGCAGCCCACCAGAATCTTGCCGCGCTGGGTGTAGCGCACCGCATTGCTGACCAGGTTGCGCAGGATGCGCTCCAGCAACTCGGGGTCGCTGTAGACGGTGGCCGTGCACGGGGCCATGCGCAGCACCAGGCCCTTGGCCTGCGCCTGGGGGGCGAATTCGAGGTGGATTTTTTCCAGCAAAACGGCGATGGGAAAGGCGCTGTATTCGGGCTGCATCACGTGCGCATCCAGCCGCGAGATATCCAGCAATGCGCGGAACATTTCGTCCATCGTTTGCGCACACAACTGCACGCTGGCCATCACCGGGCGCGCCGTGGCAGGCAAGTCGCAGCCGGCCAATGCGCCCAGGTACAAGTTCAAGGCGTGCATGGGCTGGCGCAAGTCATGGCTGGCAGCGGCCAGAAAGCGCGACTTGGCCAGGGTGGCGGTTTCGGCAATCTCTTTGAGCGAAGTCAGTTCTTGCGACTTTTCAGACAGGTGGGCCAGCAGGCGGTTGAAGGCGGCGGTGAGGTCGCCCACCTCGTCCTGGTAGACGATGGGCAGCTCGGCCAGCGGAATTTCGCCCCGGCTCATACGGTCGGCATAGCGGGCAGAACGGGTCAACGGGTACAGCAAAAAATACAAGGCCGTGCCCGACAGCAGAAAGTAAATCGCCAGTTGCAGCGGCAGCGTGTCCACGGTGCGGGCCAATATCCGCCGGATCGGCGCGTACGCCTCGTGGGTGGGGACATAGGCGACAACCGACCAGCCCACACTGGGCACCGGTGCGAGCGCGGCAAACTGCTCGGTACGGGGGCCGCCGCCCGGCGGAGCATGGAGCCACATCCCGGCACCAAGATGGCCGTTGGCGGCATGGTCCATCAGCGCATCCGCACCGGGCGGGGCCAGGGCGTGCAGGGTATGGGCTGCATCACCCGCCGTCAGCACCTGCCGCGCCTGCGGAAACACCAGCGCATAGCCGCCCTGCTGGGCGTTTTTATAGTTCTCCAGCGGCTCGAACAGGCCCATCTCTTTCAGCCTGGCCACCCCCCGCAGCACGGCCTGCACCCGCCCATCGGGGCCATGCAGCGGCACGCTGATAGACACAGCAGCGTCATCGCCCACCCGGCCTATGTGCACCCGCGTGTCGGCACCGGGCTGCGCGCTCTGAAAAGCTGGGGCAGCGGGCGGATAGTGCGCCAGCGCCTGCCCGTTGGCGGCCTCCACCCACAGACCGGCGAACGGCCACGGCGTTAACGCCAGCCGCGCATGCAGCCAGGCGCTCAGGGGTTCCGGCTGCTCCAGCAAGGCCCGGGGCAGGCTGCTTGCCACGCGCTGCAACGCGTCCTGGCGCAGCTGGATTTTTTGTGCAATGGCCTGCGCGGCATGCCGGGCCAGGGCCTGCTGCTGCGCCACGGCGCTGGCCTGGGTTTCGATGCGCAGGTATTTTTCGATCAAATAACTGCGCGATGCGGTGCCAACGAATAGCACCACCAGACCAATTAAAAACACCCGCGTCACCAGGCTGTGCATCGCGCGGCGCAACCACGGAGGGCGCACGGTCATTTATGCATCGCCCACACTGCCCGGCGTAGCGGGTTCGGCGGACTCGGCACACAGCCCAAGGCGGCGCGCAGCCAGCACAGCCTGGGTGCGGTTGACCACGTCCAGCAGGCGGAACACGGCCGACACATGGACTTTGACGGTGATCTCGGCCAAGCCCATGCGCAAGGCAATTTCCTTGTTGGAATGGCCCTGCGACAGCAGCACCAGCGTGTCGTGCTGGCGGGGCGTGAGCTTTAACGGGCCCACACCCGCTATCGGCACCTTGCCGTGCGCGGTGATCCATTCCGGCAAATCCAGCGCCCCGGCCAACGCCCGCCGCGCCGCATCGGCCATGGTGTCGGTGGACACCGCCTTGGACATAAAAATCTTCGCCCCCGCACGCAGCGCCGCCGTGGCCTCTTGCCGGTCTTCAGAGGCCGACACCACGATCAAGGGCACGCCGGGGCAGACCCGCTGGTAGGCATGGATCGCCTCCATCCCGCTCAGGCCGGGCAAGCCCAGGTCCAGCAAGATGACGCCCAGATCGGGCATATCGGCAGCCCGGCGCAAGCCCTCTTCGGCCGAGCCCACCGCCACCGTGCCCGCCTCGCCCACGATGGCATGCATCAAATGCACCAGTGCCCCTCGGTAGAGCGGGTGGTCTTCAACAATAAGGGCGGTCTGGGGCATGTATGGAAAGGAAATTAAGCAGCGCAGGTAGTTTGACAGCACGCCGGCCCGGTGCGCAGGGCGTGGATGCAGCGGGCCAGCCGGTCAACGGCCCGGTGGTGGGTCAGCCGTCCTTTGGCCCCCGCCTCCATGCTGGCCAACATGGAGGCGTTATCGCCCACGTGGGTAATGAGCACCATGTCGGTCGCCGGATGGTGCGCGGCGGTGTGGCGGATGACATCAAAGGCCTGTTTCGGCGAACGCGTCAGGTCCAGCACCAACACGTCGGGGGCCTGCCGGGCCATCAACTGGATGGCGGCAGCCCCCAGCGACACGGCGGCGGCCAGCACCAGCTGGTCGTCTTGCGCCACGGCATCGGCCATGCGCAGTAAAAACTCCGCATCGTGCTCAATCAGCAGCAGGCAGGTGGTTTTGGAATGGTTTTTGCGCAGGATCATCAACGCCTCCGGGTTGCACGCCTACGCAGGTGCGCAGATGCAGCCCAAAGATAGCCATTGCGCACGGGGCGCACCACATACGGACGTATAGGCCCGCACCGCCCTTCTACAATCGCGCCCCTCTGATTGCCCCCCTCCTCTCAAAATGAACATCACCGTTAACGACGACTTGCTGGCCTATATCGACCCGCTCACCCCCGACGAGCACGCCGCGCTGGAGCGCAGCATTCTGGCCGAGGGCTGCCGCGATGCGCTGGTGCTGTGGGGCGATGTGCTGGTAGACGGGCACAACCGCTACGGCATCTGCCAAAAGCACGGACTGCCGTTTAGCACCATGCAGAACGCCAGCTTCCAGTCGCTGGCCGATGTACATCTGTGGATGATTGACCAGCATTTGGGGCGGCGCAGCGTGTCGGACTTCCAGCGCGGCGTGCTGGCCCTGCGCAAAAAAGACATCCTGGCCGGACGCGAAAAGCCCATCCAAACCGAAGCCCCGGCCACCGCCACCGCGCCATGGGAAGAGTCGGCTACACCCGCGCCAGCCGCCCCCAAAGCCGGGCCGGTGCTGACCCGCGAGGCATTGGCCAAGTCGGCCCGCATCAGCAACAGCACCTTCACGCAGATTGAAAAAATCCAGCAATCGGCCGCGCCCGAACTGGTGGCGGCGGTAAAAGCCGGCACCATCTCCATCAGCACCGCCGCCACCGTGGCCACCCTGCCCGCCGAGGCACAAATGGCCGCCGCCGCCGGGGGCAAGAAAGAGCTGCAACAGGCCGCCCGCCAGGTGCGCGCCGCCAAGGCGGTGGAGCGCACCGAGCCCGATTCGCCCGAAGGCATCATCGCCCGACTAAAGCAAACCGTGGCCGAGCTAACGGCCGCAAACGCCGCGCTGCGAGCGCAATTGGCCGAACTAATGGCCTAAAAATATGTTCAGGATGTTGTGGGGACGGTCTTAACCGCCCGCAAAGCCTGGCTCAGCTGATCGGCCAACTCGGCCCAGTCGGAATCGTGCGCCAAGGCCTCGCGCAAGAACGTGGCCTGCGCGGGCGACCAAAAGGACGCGTCCGGCAGTTCGATATTGCCCGGCAAGGGCGCGTTCATCGCTAAAAAATGGGCAATACCCTGCGCGTCGGAGGGCAGGCCCAACTGGTCAAACAAGGCGTGGAACGGGTGGGAGGCGTGGATATGCATGGGGTCGCTTTCGGTAGATGGGCAGTGGCACACTCTACCGGCATACTGCGCGCCCGGCTGTAGGCATAGATGCCTTTGCGCCGTAAAAGGGCGCAGCCGCCGCCGGGGGCGGTTCAACCCATCAATACGTTTTGTACGGCAAGAACTTGCCCGACAGCACCACCCGCACCCGGTCACCCTTGGGGTCGGGCTGGCGCTCGATGTCCATGCTGAAATCAATGGCGCTCATGATGCCGTCGCCGAATTCTTCGTGGATCAGCTCCTTGATGGTGCTGCCGTAGACGCTGACGATTTCGTACCAGCGGTAGATCAACGGGTCGGTGGGCACGGGGGTAGGGAGTGAGCCTTTGTAAGGCACCACCTGCAGCCATTTTTGTTCGTCGCTGGTCAGGCCGAAGATCTTGCCGATGGCCTTGGCCTGCGCGGGGTCACAGGTCATCTGGCCCAGGCAGGCGGCCGTTGTCCATTCTTTAGACTGGCCAACCTTCTTGGCCACGTCGGCCCACTGGATACCTTTGGCCACTTTGACGGTGATGATTTTTTCGGTGATCTCAAGGCGGTTCATAAATACTCCTGGGCCGGTGGATGAAAAGGGATAGCACCCACCGCAGGCAATATTTGCGCCAGCGGCCTGTTCACCGCAAGAGAATTTTCTATAAATCCATAGCACTCACATAGCTTTGGTACCCCTGGCCGACCACATCGGGCCATGCGCAGACAAAACGCAAGGCGATGCGGCTGCCAGTAGACGCCACCAATGCCGTGCCACGAAGGCTGGATCTTGGCGATCCATTCGCTGACTTTGTCCATCACCGCCTGCCGCGCTGGTGCATCCAGGTCGAACTGCACATCCCGCAATGCCATCGCCACGGAGGGCCACTTTGAACTGCCGCCAAAAAATTCTTGGCCGGAATTGTGTAGATACCCATGCCTGCAAAGGGGGGCGAAAAGCGCTTGCGCTATAGCCTGGGGGTGTGCCACTACCCCCGTGGATGGTGCGCAGCGTGCAGGTCGTGCAGGCGCTGGCGGGCCACGTGGGTGTAGATGGTAGTGGTAGAAATATCGGCATGCCCCAGCAGCATTTGCACCGCCCGCAGGTCGGCCCCGTGGTTCAGTAAATGGGTGGCAAAGGCGTGGCGCAGGGTGTGCGGCGACAAGGGGGTGTGGATGTCTGCCGCCAGCGCGTATTTGCGCACCAGCACCCAGAACATTACCCGCGACATGGCACGCCCGGCTTTGTCGCCGCGCGAGGTGACGAACAAATCGTCGGTCTGCTTGCCTGCCAGGATGTCGGGGCGGGCCTCGGCCAGGTAGCGCTCCAGCCAGACGCGGGCAACCTGGCCAAACGGCACCAGCCGCTCCTTGCTGCCCTTGCCGCTGATCCGCAGCACGCCGTCGTTCAGGCTGAGCTGGAAGGTTTTGAGTAGCACCAGCTCGCTGACCCGCAGGCCGCTGGCATACATCAGCTCCAGCATGGCGCGGTCGCGCAGGCCCAAAGGGGTATCGGCATCGGGCGCGCCCAGCAGAGCATCGACCTGCGCCTCACTCAGAATTTTGATGTCACGCGGCTTTTGGTGGGCCGGTTGCAGCTTGAGAGTGGGGTCGGCCAGCACCGCCCCCTCGCGCAGCGCCCAGCGGAAGTAGCGCTTGAAGACGGTCAAGCGCCGGTTCGCCGAGGTGGCCTTGGTCTGGCTGTGCCGGGCGGCAAAGTAGGCCGAGATGTCGCCCTCTTGCGCCGCATCCAGCGCCACAGGTTGCTCTGCCAGCCAGACGCAGAACAGGCTCAGGTCACGCCGGTAGGCCGCCAGGGTGTTGGGGGACAGGCCGTGTTCAAGCCACAGGGCATCTATGAAGGCATCAATACGGTCTGCGCCCATGCCCCGGTTACTCCAGCGTCAGCTTGGAGTCGGTCACCACTTTTTTGTACACCGCGAATTCGGCCTTGATCTCGTCGGCAAACTGCTCAGGCGTGTTGGCCACGATGATGGAGCCGGTGTCTTCGATGCGCTTGCGCACGGCGGGGTCTTCCAACGCCTTGCGGACACCGGCGTTGATCTTGTCCACCACCTCACGCGGCAAGCCTTTGGGGCCATAGATGCCGTAGAAGGCCAGGCGGTTCACCGGCTCCAGGCCCACCTCTTTGAAGGTCGGCACATTGGGCAAAATCGCCAGCCGCTGCGGCGCGGCCACCACGATGGGCACCAGACGACCGGCCTGGATGAAGGGCAAGGCCGAGGGCAGGTTGTCCAGCATCATCTGCACCTGGCCGGCCACCGTGTCGTTCAGCGCCGGGCCCGCACCCCGGTAGGGAATGTGGGTCACAAAGGTGCTGGTTTTGCTTTTGAACAGCTCCATTTGCAGGTGCTGGATGGTGCCGGTGCCCGACGACGCGAACGAGTATTTGCCTTGTGACTTCTTCAGCTCGGCAATGAAACTTTTGTAGTCCTTGGCCGGAAAGCCGGACGTCACCACAATGATGTTGGGCGTGGCGGCGATGTTGATGATGGGGGTGAAGTCGGTCAGCGGGTTGTACGGCGTTTTGGGGTTGATGGCCGGATTGGCCGCCACCGTGGACACCGTGGCAATGCCCAGCGAATAGCCGTCGGGCGTGGCCTTGGCGGTCTCATTGGCGCCAATGATGCCGCCACCACCGGCCTTGTTTTCCACAATCACCGTCTGCCCCAGCGCCCGGCCCAGCGGGTCGGCAATGGTGCGGGCAATGATGTCGGTGGTGCCACCGGGCGCAAACGGCACTTGCAGCTTGATGATCTTGTTCGGGTAGGTCTGGGCCTGGGCCACACTGGCGGCGGCCAGCAGGCTGAGGGTGATAAAAGTGCTACGGGTCATATGTCTCCTCTAGGGGAAAAAAGGGGGATCAGGCTGTTATTCTCAATTGCATGAACTATGCCCAGCTATTGTTTCCTGATTTCTCATTGATTTTGTGCGGTTACCTCGTATGCCGCTACACCGGGTTAAACCGCACTGTGTGGGAGCAGGTGGAGAGTCTGACCTATTATTTTCTGCTGCCGGTGCTGCTGTTCCAATCGATTGTGAAGAACCCGCTGGACCTGTTTGCCGCCTCCAGCCTGATTTTTGCCGGGCTGGCCTTGAGCCTGTGCGCCATTGCCCTGGCCTACGCCCTGCCCTACCTGCCCTGGCTGCGCACCCACATCAACCTGCGCGAGCACGCGGCCAACGCGCAAATCGCCTTCCGCTTCAACTCCTTCATTGCCCTGGCCCTGGCCGAGCGGTTGGCCGGGCCGCAAGGGCCACAGCTGATTGCGGTGCTGATTGGGGTGTGCGTGCCGCTGATGAACGTGGCGGCGGTGTGGCCGATGGCGCGGCATTCGCAAGCCGGGTTTGGCGCGGCGCTGCTGCGCAACCCGCTGATTCTGGCCATCCTGGCCGGGCTGGCGGCCAACCTGCTGGGCTTTGAGATGCCGCGCTGGCTGGAACCCACTAGCAGCCGCATCGGGGCTGCCGCCATCACCCTGGGCCTGCTGGCAGCGGGCGCGGGCATGCAGTTTGGCCCTCTGGCCCGGGCCAAGGTACTGGCGGTGTCGGTGCTGGGGATTCGGCACTTTGTGCTGCCGCTGATTGCGCTGGGCCTGGGCTGGGCGATGGGCCTGAGCCCCATCCACGCCACCGTGCTGCTGGCGTTTTCGGCCCTGCCTACCGCCTCCAGCGCCTACGTGCTGGCGGCCAAGATGGGCTACAACGGCGCGCTCACGGCCAGCTTGGTGAGCATGTCCACCCTGCTGGCCATGCTGAGTTTGCCGTTTGCACTGGGCGTGCTACGGTAAATATAGCTGCCTGCGCATATTCTATAAGCGCTAGCGGGCTATTTGGCATCTAAATAACGCAACAACTCCGCCAGCGGCATGGGCTTGGCAAAGTAATAGCCTTGGCCGTAGCGCACGCCCAGGTCGCGCAATTGGGTGTACTGGGCTTCTTTTTCGATGCCTTCGGCGATGACCTCGCTGCCCACGGCACGGGCGATGGCCACGATCTCGGGGATCAGGCTGGAGCGCAGGGACGCATCGTCCATTTCGTGCACAAAGGAGCGGTCGATTTTGAGGAAGTCGGGGGCCATTTTCTTGACCATGCCGAGGTTGGAATAGCCGGTGCCGAAGTCGTCGATGGAGATGAAGTAGCCGTCGGCTTGCAGGCGTTTGAGCTCGGGCACGATCTCGGGGGCAAAGTTGTATTCGGTGACCTCCAGCTCGATTTTCCAGTCGCTGTGGCCGATGGCATCCAAGCAGGCGCGCAGATGCGGCTCAATGGCATCGCGTTGCAGGTTCTGGGGAAAAAAATTCAGCGCCACTTTGAAGTCGGCTCTGCCGCGCAAGGCCGGGCCCAGCTCGCGCAGCGCATGGGCACTCACCGCCGCATCAAAGGCCCAGGCCAAATTATTCTTTAACAGCGCCGGAATAAACAGGTCGGGGTAGACCAGCTGCTTGCCATCTTGCAGGCGGGCCAGCACTTCGCAACCGATAGGGCGGCCGCTGGCCAGGTCAATGATCGGCTGGTAGTGGCACACCACATGCGCGGGTTTGCACAAGAAACGGATGCGGTGCTCTACCGAACAAAAGTAGCGGCAGCGCTGGGTGACCGCGTCGGTCATGAAAAACCCCAGCAACACGCACAGCACGATGCTGCCCCATAACACCACGCGGGAACCCAGATACAGATCCTGGGGCAGCAGCACCGATTGCAGCGTGATCGCATTGCCCGACACGGGCGTGGTCAGCACAAATACCCACGGCTCCGGGCCCCAAAAATGCCACGCGGCAGGTGGCGACGCGCCCAGCACACCAAACCGCCGCCCTTCGTATGCGGCCACCCGCTGCGCCCCGCTCCCGACCCAAATAGCATCGGCATGCGCGGCCAATGCTTCGTGGCTCGCATTCAGCCCCACCACCACATTGAAGCGGCCGCGCTCCACCACCGTAGCGCGCAGCCGCTGCCCGGCCAACAGCAAAGGGGTTTGTATATAGATGCGCCCTATCGGCACATCAATCCCACCGGCGGCCGAGGCAAAGGGCTTGGGCAGCAGCCCCGTAATGCTGGTGCAAAACAACTGCTGGTCTGCGTTGAGCATGCCGATATCGCGCACATACCGGTAGCTAAACAGAAAAAAGCGCAGCTGCTCCAGGTTGGCGGGCGTACAGACCGGCTCGAAAGACTGGTTGAGCTGGTCCAGCAAGCCGCCCACATCTTCTTGCACCGCGTGGATGCTGCGCACAATCTGTGTGTGGCCTTGCTCCAGGGCTTGCAGCTGGCACTGGAACGACACCAGCAGCAAGGCCAGGGCCACCAGCAAGGCCATGCTGTAGCCACACACAATCCCCACCATGCGGGGATAGCGCCCCAACCAACGGGTGGCAGCGGCCAGAGAACGGTACCAATAGTGTGCAATGTGGCGCATGCTGGGGCGACCGAAAGTCAGGCCACAGCAGGCAAGCAGCATGCTTTAAACACATCACATCCCATCCCGATGACACCCATATTGCATGTACCGCTGTATGAAAATAAATGAGGCCCACCTATGCAGGCACCGTAAGTTTTTCAATGATAGGGGGGATTTAGTTTCACTCTCTTACAAATTGAGTGAAATTTATGTGCCCCCACTTCACGCGCTGTGCTGGAGTGCCCAGGCCACGTGCTCGCGCACCAGCACGCTGGGGTCGTCCGCCCGCTGCTGTAAGGCTTGGCGGATGTCCGCATCGTCCCCGGCCCGCAGCGCATTTCCGGATTTCAGCGCATTCCCCATCGCCACCGCCACATTGCGCAGCCAGCGTTCATGGCCGATGCGGCGGATCGGGCCGCCCTCGGTGTAGCGCAAAAATTCGTCCTCGGTCCAGCCGAAAAGCGTGTCCAGTTGCTGGCCGCTCAGGCCCCGGCGCTCGTCAAAGTCGGGCAAGGCGCTGCGCTGGGCGAACTTATTCCAGGGGCAGGCCAGCTGGCAGTCGTCGCAGCCGTAAATCCGGTTGCCGATCAGCGGGCGGAATTCCAGCGGGATCGGCCCGGCGTGCTCAATGGTCAGGTAAGAGATGCAGCGCCGCGCATCCAGCCGCTGCGGGGCCACGATGGCCTGGGTCGGGCACACATCGATACAGGCGCGGCAACTGCCACAGTGGCCGGTGGTCTCAGGCGTGGGAGGCAAGGCCCGGTCCATATAGATTTCGCCCAGAAAAAACATCGACCCGGCCTCGCGGTTCAGCACCAGGGTGTGCTTGCCGCGCCAGCCCTGGCCGCTGCGCTGGGCCAGCTCGGCCTCTAGTACCGGGGCCGAGTCGGTGAACACGCGGTAGCCCAGCGGCCCCAGCTCGGCGGCGATGCGGTCGCTTAAGCGTTGCAGCCGCGCGCGCAGCACCTTGTGGTAGTCCCGCCCCCGGGCGTAGACCGACACAATGCCCTCGCCGGGACGCTTCAGCCGGTCAAATTCCAGTGCCTGCCAGCCAGTAGGCGTGCTGCGCGGCAGATAATCCATGCGCGCGGTGATCACGCTCACGGTGCCCGGCACCAGCTCCGCCGGGCGGGCCCGTTTCAGGCCGTGGCTTTGCATATAGGCCATGCTGCCGTGGAACCCCTGGGCCAGCCAGGCAGTCAGACCCGCCTCGGCGGAGGTTAAATCTACCGGGGCCACGCCGATTTGGGAAAATCCCAGCTCCCGCGCCCATTCCTGTATCCGAGACACCTGTTGGAGATTTTCAAACTGAGCACTGTTCACATCCATCTGCCGATTGTAGAAACCCGCCCGATGCAACTTATTTTGCCTACCGAGGCCGCCACCGAGGCGTTTGCGCAATCGCTGTCCGCACAGGCCGACATAGCCCACGCCTTCATCACCCTGCACGGCGACCTGGGTGCTGGCAAAACCACGCTGGTGCGGCACTTGCTGCGCGCCCTGGGCGTGCAGGGCCGCATCAAAAGCCCCACCTACGCCGTGGTCGAACCCTATGAGCTGCCTGCGCTGAATATCTGGCACTTCGACTTCTACCGCTTCAGCGACCCGCGCGAGTGGGAAGACGCGGGCTTTCGCGACATCTTTGCCAGCCCCGGCCTGAAACTAGCCGAATGGCCGCAAAACGCCGGCGCCCTGCTGCCCACGCCCGACCTTGCTATCCATATTGACACCATGCTCGACGACTCCCGTACCGCCACCCTCACCGCCGCCACCGCCACCGGCCAACGCCTGCTGCACGGGGCCGCCGCATGAAGCGCCGCAGCGTTTTGCAAAGCGGCGCGGTGGTGCTGCTGCTGGGCATCAACGAACTGGCACGCGGGGCCAGCATCGTCGCCGTGCGGGTCTGGCCTGCACCCGAATACTCGCGGGTCACGATTGAGTCCGACACCGCGCTGAGCGTCAAACACAGCTTCATCACCAGCCCGCCGCGCCTGGCAGTGGACATCGAAGGCATCGACCTGAACCCCGCCCTGCGCGAGCTGGTGGGCCGGGTGCAGGCCGACGACCCCAACATCGCCGGCATCCGCGTGGGCCAGAACACGCCCGGCGTGGTGCGCCTGGTGGTAGACCTGAAACGCGCCGCCCGGCCCCAGGTGTTCACCCTGAACCCGGTGGCCGCCTACCAGCACCGGCTGGTGTTTGACCTGTACCCTGCGCAAGAGGTAGACCCGCTGGAGGCCCTGATAGCCGAGCGCCTGACCGCTCCCGCGCCAACCCCGGCAGACACGCACGACCCGCTGGCCGAGCTGATTGCCAAGCAAGACAGCAAACCCGCCCCCAAGCCCGCCAGCCAGCCCCCCGCACACACCGTAGCCCCCCAATATATTGCTATTATAAAAATAGCATCTTCCGCAGGTAATACAAGCGCTAGCGGCACAAATGATGTAAAAAATACAAGCCAGCGTACCGACCGCCTGATCGTCATCGCCCTGGACCCCGGCCACGGCGGCGAAGACCCCGGCGCCATCGGCCCCAATGGCACGCGCGAAAAAGACATCGTGCTGATGGTGGCCCACCTGCTGCGCGAGCGCATCAACGCCAGCAGCGTCAACGGCAGCCCGATGCGGGCTTTTTTAACCCGCGATGCCGACTTCTTTGTGCCGCTGCAAGTGCGGGTGCAAAAAGCCCGGCGGGTGCAGGCGGATTTGTTCGTCAGCATCCACGCCGACGCGTTTTTGACACCCTCCGCACGCGGTGCCAGCGTGTTTGCCCTGAGCCAGGGCGGTGCCTCCAGCAGCGCCGCCCGTTGGATGGCCAACAAAGAAAACAAGGCCGATCTGATAGGCGGCATCAACGTGCAGGCCAAAGATGCGCAGGTACAAAAAGCCCTGCTCGACATGAGCACCACCGCCCAGATCAACGACAGCCTGAAACTCGGCAGCGCCGTGCTAGGCGAGGTGGGCCGGGTCGGCAAGCTGCACAAACCCCATGTCGAACAGGCCGGCTTTGCGGTGCTCAAGGCCCCCGACATCCCCAGTGTGCTGATCGAAACCGCCTTCATCAGCAACCCCGAAGAAGAGGCCAAACTGAACAGCCCCGCCTACCGCGAGCAGCTGGCCGATGCCATCCTGCGCGGCATCCGCAGCTACTTCGCCAAGAACCCGCCGCTGGCGCGGAACCGCGAAATCTAGGCGCTCACCACCCGGTCGCGCCCTTGGGCTTTGGCGGCATACAGGGCCAGGTCGGCGCGGTCGATGGTTGGTTCGATCGCGTCGCCCGCCTGGTACTGGGTCACGCCGATCGACACGGTGACGCGAATCTCGACCTCGCCCGCGCCCACAGCTACCACCATCTGCGCCACCTGGACGCGCACCCGCTCCAGGCAGGCCAGGGCCAGCACAAAGTCGGTGTCGGTGAGCAAAATCAAAAATTCCTCGCCGCCCCAGCGGGCCAGCCGGTCGGTGGTGCGGATACTGGCCTGCACCGACTGCGCAAACTTCTGCAAGCAGCGGTCCCCCGCCTGGTGGCCGTAGGTGTCGTTGACACTCTTGAAGTTGTCGATATCCAGCAAGGCCACCATGAGCGACGCACCGGTGCGGTTGGCCCGCTGAATTTCCTGCTGCAAATGCTCCAGCATGCAGCGGCGGTTGGCGGTGCCGGTCAGTTCATCGCGGGTGGCGATGCGCTGGATTTTGGCCAGTGCCTCGGTGAGCTGGGCCTTTTGCCGGCGCATGTGGTCGCGGATTTTTCCCAGCCGCCAGGTCAGTATCGTGGTACCGGCCACCACAATAAACACCATGAACAGGTAGCTCACAAACAGCACCGGTGGCTCGTCGGTGTTGGGGTTTTCCAGCACATACACCACGGCCCCACTGAACAGTGCCAACGCATACACCGCCACGCTCAGCACCTGGCGGATAGACAGGCCAAAGATACCGAACATCAAAATCACCGCCAGCAGCGGTAGCGTCACGCCCCGGCCGTGCTCGGCCAGCACAAATGCGGCTGCGTCGCAGGCAATGGCATACAGCATTTGCGGCAACGCCAGCGACGGATCAGGCCAGCGCTGCGACACCCCGCTGCGGATCAACACCCAAAACACCACCAGCCCGGTGCCGCAAAACACGCTCCAAACCGCCGCATAACCGGCATCGGCCTCACCAAACAGCACCAGCAAATGCATCACGCCCATACAGGCCAGCATCAACACCGAAGCCAGCCCCACCTGGCTGGTGCGGATACGCATATGCTTCTCACGGCCTAACAGCACATCACGCAGGCCATTTAGCCAAAATTTATAATTTTTTAAGTCTTGCATGCACGTCCTGCGTACCACCCAAAATCAGATGGTCAAAAATGTTACTGCGAACACCGGAATAAGCAACCCGCCAAGCCCCATCCAAACCCCCACATGAAAAGCCCGGGTTCGTGATGTATTTATCATTTTGGTGGGCTTACCCGCTTAACCATGCGGCAGATTCGCAAAGGTTGCGTGCAGTTGTTACAATAAATAACCATTTTACCAACAAATAAACACCCAAAGCCGTGTATAGCCATGCAGCACCATACGCCCAAAGCTTTCCACCGCCACACGCTCCTGATGGGCCGTATGGGCCTGATGGGCCTGCTCTGGCTCGCCGCACCGCACACCGCGCTGGCCGCCGATTTCCTATACACCGTGCAAATCGGCGACCACCCCTGGAATCTGGCCGAGCGCTATTTAAAAAACCCGTCAATGGCCCAGGCCCTGCGCCAGCGCAACCAGATTGCCGACGACCGCCGCATACCGCCTGGCACGCAGCTGCGCATTCCGCGTGAATGGCTGAAGCTGGAATCCACCCAGGTCACGCTGCTGGCGGTGGTGGGCAACACCACGCTGGCCCAAGGCAGCAGCCCGGCCCGCGCGGCGGTGGCAGGCGAGCTGCTGCTTGCCCCCGCCGTCCTGCGCACCGGGCCGGACGGCAGCGCCACCCTGCAATTTGCCGATGGCAGCCGCGTGCTGGTGCGCCGCGACAGCCAGCTCCAGCTGCAAACCAGCCAGAAAAGCCTGCTCGGCAGCGCCAGCATCGTGGCCTTGTCGCTGCTACAAGGCAGCGTGGAAAACCAGGTCACCCCGGTGGGTAACAGCGGTGGGCGGTTTGAAATCCGCACGCCTGCCGCCATCGCCGCTGTGCGTGGCACGCAGTACCGGGTGGTTACCGATGGCCAATCCATGCGCACCGAGGTGGTCACCGGGGCCGTGCAGGTGGCCAACGCCAGCGGCCAGGTCACCGCCCAGGCCGCGCAGGGCACGCTAGCCCAGAGCGGCAGCCGCCCGGCCGTGCCCACCCCGCTGCTGCCCGCCCCCCCACTGGACGGCCTGCCCGACACCATCGAGCGCCTGCCGATTGCCTGGCCTATTGCCCCCCTGGCCGGGGCCAGCCACTACCGCACCCAGCTGGCCCGCAGCGCCGAATTCAGCGCCATGCTGTCCGACGAGGTCAGCGACACCGCCCGCATGCGGGTGCGCGACATCGAAGACGGCAGGTACGCCCTGCGCGTGCGCGGCATCGACGCGCAAGGTTTGGAGGGCCTGTCGGCCGAGCGCACACTGGTCATCCACACCCAGCCCGAGCCGCCGCTGCTGATAGAGCCCGCGTTTGAGGCCGCCACCACCGCCCTCCGCCCCGCCCTGCGCTGGACCCAAAGCAATACCGATAGCAACACCCAGCTGGAATATCGCGTGCAGCTCAGCAGCCACGGCGCACCGGTGGACGAGCAGGTGGTCGGCACGGCCAGCGCCCAGCCCCCGCTGGACCTGCCGCCCGGCATCTACCAGTGGCGCGTGGCCGCCATCCACCCCGTCAAGGGCCAAGGCCCCTGGGGCGACACCCAGCCATTTCGCCGCGTATTGCCCGGCCCCGGTGTCGATATTCCCCAGCCGCAAGACGGCAACCTGACCCTGCGCTGGACCGCCCAGCCGCAAACCACCCGCTACCACATACAGGTGGCGCGCGACAACAGCTTCGCCAGCCCCTTGGCCGATACGCACACCGACAACGCCCAGGTCCAGCTGCACAACCTGCAACCCGGCACCCACCATGTGCGGGTACAGGCCACCGGCACCGACGGCTACACCGGCCCCTGGGGCAGCACCCAAAGCTTTGTGGTGCCCGAGCCCCCACCCAGCCACTGGCGCGCACTCCTGCTGCTGGTGATTCCTGTGCTGGCGATTCTCTAATCCTCTTGCCTGCGCCCTCCAACAGCCACATGACCCCATTGGCTCCATTGGCCCCGTTGTCCCCATCCCGCTGGGGCCCAATGGCACTGCGCGCGGCGTGGTGGCTGGCGGGTGTTGCCACGGCCTTGCTGCTGGCCTGGTTCAAGCCGTCGGCCGTGCAGCGACTCGACCTGCTGGCCTACGACCTGCTGCTGCCCCGCCATACCGCCAGCCCCCAAGCGCCGGTGGTGATCGCCATTGACGATGCCAGCCTGGCCGCACTGGGCCGCTGGCCCTGGCCACGCGAGGTGCATGCGCAGATGATCGACCGCTTGCGCGATGCCGGGGCCAGCGCCATCGGCATGGCGGTGCTGTTCTCGGAACCCGACACCCGCAACCCCGCCAGCGATGCCGCCCTGGCCGCCGCCATCGCCCGGCACGGCCACGTGGCACTGGCCGTGGCCCCAGCGCAGCTGGCAGATGGCCGCATCGCCGCCGCCCCGCTGCTGCCCAGCCTGGTGGCCGCCGCAGCGCTGCCCCACCTGGGCCAGGTCGATGTAGAAATGGATCTGGACGGCCAGTCCCGAGGCATCCACCTGATGGCCGGCAACGGCCAGGCCGACACGCCCGCACTGGCCCTGGCGGTGCTGCAACAAGCCGCCCCCAACCCGGTGTGGGAGCGGCTGCTTCCGGTGGGCACGCCCCCCCGCCCCGCCAGCACCTGGGTGCGCGACCACCCCGTACTGCTGCCCCGCATGCACGGCCTGCCCACACTGTCGTTTGCCACCGCCCTGCAATCGTCCCAGGCGCTGGAACAGGTGCGGGGCCGGGCCGTGTTCATCGGCATCACCGCCAGCGGGCTGGGCGGCGAACTGGCCACACCGCTGGCAGGCAACCACACCACGCTGCCGTCGGTGATGTTCCACGCCCAGGCGTTTGAGGCCCTGCGCAGCCAGGTCTGGATCGACCGCGCGCCGCCAGCGCTGGCGCTGCTGTTGGCGCTGCTGGCCGTCAGTAGTCTGGCGCTGGTGCCTCTGTGCACGGGTCGCCGCCTCTTGCTGGCGGGCGGCATCCTGGTACTGCCGCTGCTGGTCAGCGCCGGGCTGCTGCTCACCCTGCGCACCTGGCTGCCCCCCGCCAGCGCCATGCTGGCCCTGGCCGTGGCGCTGGGCTTTTGGCTAGCGGGCAAGCTGCGCACCATGAACCGCAAGCTGATGCGCAGCCGCCAGCACGCCCAGTCCACCTTGCAGGCGATTGACGATGCCGTCATCACCATCGACGCCCGGCTGCACACCATCCGCTTCGCCAACCCCACCGCCCAATTGCAAGCCCCCGGCCAAAAACTGCTGGGCCAACCGCTGCACAGCGCCTACCCGCTGACCGAGGACAGCATGGCCCACCTGGTGGCGGCGGTATTTGAATGTCTGGGCCGGGGCAGCCGGATGTATGTACGCGAACTCCTGCACCTGCCCACCGCCAACGGCCCACGCATGCTGCGGGCCACCGCCAGCCCCTTGCGCAGCCCCGAGGGCGGGCTCGACGGTGCCGTGCTGGTGCTGGTGGACGTCACCGAATCCGTGGCCGCCGCGCAGGCGCTGGACTTCGCCGCCAACCACGATGCCCTTACCGGCCTGCCCAACCGGGTGCTGCTGCACGAGCGCATCCAGCTGGCCCTGTCGCGGGTACAGCGGCGCGGCGGCAGCATGGCGCTGTTGTTTCTGGACCTGAACCGCTTCAAGCAAATCAACGACAGCCTGGGCCACAGCGCAGGCGACGAGGTGCTGCGCGTCGTGGCCCAGCGGCTGCGCGCCCTGTGCCGCGACACCGACACCGTGGCCCGCTGGGGCGGCGATGAATTTGTGCTGCTGCTGAAAGAAGTAGGCGGCCAAGACGGTGCCGCCATCGCTGCCGCCAAAGTGGTCGAAGCCCTGACCCAAGACATCGTGCTGGACGCGCGCTTTGGCAATATCACCCTGCCCAGCGCATGCAGCGTGGGCGTGGTGATTGCGCCGCAAGACGGCAGCCACCTGGACGACCTGCTGACCAAGGCCGACATGGCCATGTACCGCGCCAAAGCCCAGCCCCGGGCCTGCTTCCAGTTCTGGTCGGACGACATCAACACCCGCATCCATGAGCGGCTGGCGCTAGAGATGGACCTGCGCCTGGCCCTGCGGGATGGGCTGTTTGCGCTGCACTACCAGCCGCAATTTGCCCTGCACAACCAACGCATGGTCGGCATGGAAGCCCTGATGCGCTGGCAGCGCACACCCGAGCAGCTGGTCATGCCCGGCGGCTTTATTGAAGTCGCCGAAGAATGCGGCCTGATTGTGGACATGGGGGCCTGGGCCGTGCTGCATGCCGCCCGCCAAATCGCGCTGTGGCTGCGCGCCGGGCTACAGCCCGTGCCGATAGCCGTCAACGTCTCGGCCCGCCAGTGCCTGAACCGCGACCTGGTCCAGGTGGTGCGCCTGGCCCTGGCGGAAACCGGCATCCCGCCCCACCTGCTGCGCCTGGAGATTACGGAGACCACCGCCATGTCAGATGCCAACCAGGTGATCGGCCTGCTGCAAGACATCCGCGCCCTGGGCGTGCGGCTGGCGGTGGACGACTTCGGCACCGGCTACTCGTCGCTGGCCTACCTGAAGCGCTTCCCCATCGACGAGCTGAAAATCGACCGCTCCTTCGTCAGCGACATCGCCACCGACAAAGACGATGCGGCCATCGTCCGCGCCACCATCGCCCTGGCTCACGGCCTGGGCCTGCAAGTAGTGGCCGAAGGCGTAGAAACCGAGGCGCAAAGCCGCTTCCTGAGCGACCTGCACTGCGACACCGTACAAGGCTACCTGTTCGGCCGCCCGCAGCCGCTGCACATAGCCACCGGCTGGCTGTGAAATAGCTACTATATTGATAGCTTACTGTGCTTATGGAATATGCGCCATAAGCTGATTCAATACCCCAATATTCCACGCAAAAATACGCCGGAAACCGCAGCGCAATCGCGTCTACAAATTGCAGCGGCGAGCGGATGTTGCGCTGCATCTGCGCGCTGGCCTCGGCGCTGTCGCCGAATGGCGGATGCGGTTCATGCCGGTGCGCGCCAGCATCAGCGGGTTCCAGGCGTGGGGGTGACCGGCCAGCAGCAGTATCTGAAAGTGCAGGTCTTCGTCGGCTCGCAGGTGGCCTGCAAAGTTGCCCTGGTCAGAGGCTTCAACCTGCCGCGCCAGCACATCGGAGAGCTTTTTGCGCTCGGCCAGCGGGGCCTGGGTGGCCAGCGCGGTGGCGCGGCATTCGACCATCTCGCGCACAAAAATCGCATCGGTGATCCGCGCCCGGCTCAGGCGGTTGACGAAGGTGCCGCGCTGCGACAGCACCTCTAGCAGCCCGTCGCTCACCGGGGCGCGGCTCACGCCCAGCGCTTCGGACACTGCCAGCTCCGACAACGCCATAAAGGCTTTCTGACCAACGTGTCGCGCGGCACGGTGATGGACGAAGAAGCCCTGGTGCAGGCGCTAGAGAGCGGCGGCATCGCCGGTGGCGGGCTGGATGTGTTCGAAGACGAACCCCGCGTGCCCGCGCGCCTTCTGGCGCTGGACAACGTGGTGCTGCTGCCGCACCTGGCCAGCGCCACCCATGAAACCCGCCAGTCGATGGCCCACATGGTGGTGCAAAACCTGGACAGCTTCTACGCCACCGGCAAGGTCCACGTTGGGCCGTGAAGCATCACTATGCATTTAATAGCACCTAGCGCATATTGAATATGCGCTAGATGCCTATTTTGCATATAAAAATTACCCACCGGTCCTGCCCCGACAATACCGGCCATGCACACCCTTTCCCAACTCCGCTCTGGCCAATTGCAGGGCCTCCAGCGGCTCGACCTGTCGGCTGGCCTGGCCACCTTCCCCCGCGAAATCTTTGACCTGGCCGACACGCTGGAGGTGCTGAATCTCTCTGGCAACGCCCTCACCCACCTGCCCGACGACCTGCCCCGGCTGCACCGGCTGCGGGTGATTTTTTGTTCGGGCAACCCATTCACCGAACTGCCCGCCGTGCTGGGCCAGTGCACGCAGCTGGAGATGGTGGGCTTCAAGTCGTGCCAGATCGTGGAGGTGCCCGCCGCCGCTCTGCCGCCCCGGCTACGCTGGTTGATATTGACCGACAACCACATCACCACCCTGCCCGCCGAGATCGGCCAGTGCGGCCAGTTACAAAAGCTGATGCTGGCGGGCAACCAGTTGCAGCAGCTGCCGCCCACGCTGGCGCAGTGCCAGCAACTGGAGCTGCTGCGCATCTCGGCCAACCCGATCGCCGATGCGCCCACCCTGCCCGACTGTCTGCTGCACCTGCCCCGGCTGGCCTGGCTGGCACGGGCTGGTACGCCGCACACCAGTGCAGCGGCAAACGCTATTTCCTGGAGCGAATTGCAAGTGCAGCAGCGCTTGGGCGAAGGCGCGTCCGGCGTGATCCACCAAGCCCAGTGGCGTGGTGAGGCCGTGGCCGTCAAGCTATTCAAGGGCGCGGTGACCAGCGACGGCTGGCCGCAGAGCGAGCTGGCCGCCTGCCTGGCGCTGCCAGCCCATCTGCACCTGGTGCACACCATCGCCCCGCTGACCGACCACCCACAGGGCACGGCCGGGCTGGTGATGCCCTGCATCCCGCCCCACTTCACCACCCTGGCCGGGCCGCCCAGCCTGGAGAGCTGCACCCGCGACGTGTACCCGGCAGGCACCGTGTTTTCCATTGAGAAAGTGCTGCGCATCGCCATTGGCGTGGCCAGCGCCACCGCCCACCTGCACGCCAGCGGCCTGCTGCATGGCGACCTGTATGCGCACAACCTGCAATGTGACCCCGAGGGCCATTGCCTGCTGGGTGACATGGGCGCTGCCTCGTTCCTGCCTGCCGACACTGCACAGTCAACGGCCTTGCAGCAGATCGAGGCCCGGGCCTTTGGCTGCCTGCTGGAAGAATTGCTGGCGCTCTGCCCGGAGAACTCCCCAGAACTCACCACCCTGCGGAACGATTGCCTGCAAACCGCAGTCGCATCACGGTCCTTGTTTGCGCAGATCGTGCAGCGCCTAAGCCTCTTGAAAGACCTTGCCCATGCTCCATAGCACGCCCCTCATCACCACCATCGCCAGCGCACTCGGCCTGGCGCTGGTGTTTGGTTTTCTGGCCGTGCGGGTCAAGCTGCCCGCGCTGGTGGGCTACCTGCTGGCCGGGGTGTTGATTGGCCCGTTCACCCCCGGGTTTGTGGCCGATGCCCAGATCGCCGCCGAGCTGGCCGAAATCGGCGTGATGCTGCTGATGTTTGGCGTAGGCCTGCATTTTTCGATGGACGACCTGGTGGCCGTGCGCAAGATCGCCCTGCCCGGTGCGGTGCTGCAAATCGCCGTGGCCACGGCTATGGGCGCGGGCTTGGCCCACTTTTGGGGTTGGCCGCTGGGCGAGGCCCTGGTGTTCGGCCTGGCCCTGTCGGTGGCCAGCACCGTGGTGCTGCTGCGGGCGCTGGAGGCACGCGGCGCGCTGGACTCCATGAACGGCAAGATCGCGGTGGGCTGGCTGGTGGTGGAAGACCTGGCGATGGTGCTAGTGCTGGTGCTGCTGCCGCCGCTGGCGGGTGCGCTGGGCGGCCAATCGCCCGGTGGCGATGCGGGCGGCAACCTGTGGCTTACGCTGGGCCTCACGCTGCTCAAGGTGTCGGCCTTCGTCTGGCTAATGCTGGTGGTGGGCCGCCGCGTGTTTCCCAAGCTGCTGTGGCTGGTGGCCCGCACCGGCTCGCGCGAGCTGTTCACCCTGTGCGTAATTGCCGCTGCCGTCAGCATCGCCGTTGGCGCGGCCACGCTGTTCGGCGTGTCGTTTGCGCTGGGCGCCTTTTTTGCCGGCATGGTGATGCGCGAGAGCGAGTTCAGCCACCGCGCCGCCGAAGATTCACTGCCGCTGCGCGAAGCCTTTGCGGTGCTGTTTTTTGTGTCGGTGGGCATGCTGTTCGACCCGATGGTGCTAATTGATCAGCCGCTGCAAGTGCTGGCGGTGCTGGCCATCATCATCGTCGGCAAGTCCATCGCCGCCGCCGCGCTGGTGCTGGTCTTCAAGTACCCGCTGAACACCGCGCTGAATGTATCGGCCAGCCTGGGGCAGATTGGCGAGTTCTCGTTCATTCTGGCCGGGCTGGGGGCCAGCCTGGGCCTGCTGCGGCCCGAGGGGCAGAGCCTGATTTTGGCCGGGGCGCTGCTGTCTATCGCGGTAAATCCGCTGGTCTTCAAGGCGGTGGATGCGCTGGAGCCCTGGCTGGAATCCAAGCTCAAGCTCAAACTGCGCAACGACCCGCTGGCCGAGCTGCCAGTGGCCACCGACGAAAAGTACCTGTCCAAACAGGTGGTGTTGGTCGGCTATGGCCGGGTGGGCAAACGTATCGCCAGCACCCTGGCCGCGCAAGGCATCCCGTTTGTGGTGGTAGACCACAACCGCGAACGGGTAGAGCAGTTGCGCGCCAGCGGCTTTAGCGCCGTATCGGGCGATGCCGCCGAGGCCGGGGTGCTCATCCAGGCCCACATCGCCCGCGCCAGCATGCTGGTGGTCGCCACACCCGATGCCTTTAACCTGCGCCAAATGGTGGCCAACGCCCGCCTGCTGAACCCACCCATCGAGACCGTGGTGCGCACCCACAACGCAGAAGCAGCCGCGCTGCTGGCGCAAGAACAGATCGGCCAGGTGTTTCTGGGCGAAGACGCACTGGCCCACGCCATGGGGCAGCATGTGCTAGAGCGGTTTGGCAAGGGCTGAAGCGTGCTAGCCTCTTGCAAAAAAGTATAAAAATCAGCCTCTGGCGCTGATTAAACCTACGGCAGAAGCTACAAATTCAGTAGCACTGCATTCAAACGATGGCTGTCAGCTCCGATGCCAGCACCAGGCTGGAACCCGCACGCGGCCATTCCACCAGCACACCTTCGTGGGTTTGGGCCACTACATAGCCATCGGTGCGCTCGATGCTGCCACGGCGCACCAGATTGACACGCTCGCCGGGCGCGAACTTGGTGGACGCAGCGGTAAACAGGGATTGGATGAAATAAAGAGCTTGCATGGTGTTCAAAGGGTTCAGGCTTTTGGCCTGTCGGCATGACTTGCCGTGGTTTACGGGTAAACCCTAGTATCGCACGGCATCGGTGCAGCCCGTCTTAAACCGGTGCACATTAGCCAAAATTACCAGACATAAGTCACGGTTTTGGTGCATTCTTCGCGGCAAGCGCCGGAATAAAAAACAAGCAAATAGGCCTCAAGCGCATATAGAAACTGCGCAAGCAGCTACCAATTAAATAGCAATCACCACAGCTGTTCCAAGCACCCCGCCACCAGCCGCAGGCCGCGTGTGGCCATCGCTTTGGCCTCTAACTCGTCGTGGGTGACCAGCACAGTGGCCATGCCGGCATCGAAGATGCGCTGGCGGAATTCGGCTTGCAGGTCCAGCCGCAGGGCGGCATCCAGGGCCGAAAAGGGCTCGTCCAGCAGCAGCGCACGCGGCGCGGTGATGAGGGCCCGCGCCAGGGCCACGCGCTGCTGCTCGCCGCCCGACAGCGTCCAAACCCGGTGGCGGGCGTGGCTGGCCAGACCGAAGCGCTCCAGCAAGGCCTCGGCACGTTGGCGGGCCAGCGGTTTGGCGACGCGCTGCTCGACCAGGCCAAAAGCCACGTTGTCGCGCACGTCCAGGTGCGGGAACAGCGCAAAGTCCTGGAACATCAGCGCAAAACCACGCCGCTCGGGCGGCTGGCGGCTAATGTCTTGGCCGTCGAACCAGACGCTGCCCGCCTCGGCGGCCTCCAGCCCGGCGGCAATTTTCAGCAAAGTGCTTTTGCCGCTGCCCGAGGGGCCGAGCAAGGCGACGATTTCGCCCTCGGCCACTTGCAGGCTGAGTTGGTCGGCCAGCAGGCGCGGGCCGTAGTGTTTGGTGATGGATCGCAGTTCAAGCATGGGGAGGTTCCGCCCGGCGTGGGCCTTCGATCAACGCAAACGCGGCCAAGGCCAAGGCCATCAGCACACAGGCCAGCACCAATGCCGCGTCGCCATTAGCCGCACCCGGGCGGCCCAGGCGCTGGTAGACCAGGGTAGTGAGCGTGGCCCATTCGGGGCGGGATAAAAACAGGGTGACGGCAAATTCGCCCAAGGCCGTGGCCGCCGCAAAGGCCATGCCCCGGCGTAGTGCGGGCGCCACCATCGGCAGCGTGACGCGCCAGAACACGCGCCAGGGCGTGGCCCCCAGGCTGCGGGCGGCTTGGGGCAGGTGTTCGGGCAGGCTGTCCAGCGCGGCAGCCAGCGATTTGGCGACGAACGGGTAGGCCAGCACGGCATAGGCGCACAGCAGCAGCGGCAGGCTGGCGGTCCACTGCGGGTACAGCAGCAGCAGGCCAAAAGCCACGGTGATGGGCGACACCACAAACGGTAAAAACGCGGCCGTGCGCAGGGCCACCGAGCTTTGCGCGGCCAACGCATGCAGCACGCCCAGCACGGTGGCCAGCAGCAGTGCGGTGGCGGAAAAGCGCAAGGTGTTCCACAGCGCGGCCAGCGTCTCATCGTCGGCCAGCAGCGCCCAAGTGTCCCAGCCCGCATGGGCGGCGCGCCACACAATTGCCAGCAACGGCGCGGCGCAAAAGAAGGCCAGCACGGCCAGCGCCGCCGCCACGCCCAGCCAGTGCACAGGACGACTCGGGCGCTGGCGGGCGATGGGCTGCACGCGGGTGGGCGTAGCCAGGCGCTTTTCGATCAAGGCATAGCCAAAAGCCACTGCGCCGGTCAGCAGCAGCATCCACAGCGCCAGCAGGCTGGCCGGGGCCAGTTGCAGCTCGTGGGCCACCAGGGTGTAGATCTCTACCTCCACCGTGGCGTAACGCTGGCCGCCCAGCACCAGCGCCAGGCCAAACCCGGCAAAGCAGTACAAAAAGACCAGGCACAGGCTGGACGCGAGCCAAGGCAGGATCGCAGGCCACTCGACCCGCCAGAACGCCCGCCACGGCGTGGCGCCCAGGGTGCGTGCAGCGGCCACGCGCGGTGCGCTGACGTGCTCCAGCGCGTCCACCCCGGCACGCACCACCACACACAGGTTGAAAAACAAATTGCCATACAGCAGCAGCCAAGGCGTGTCTTGCAAATCCCAACCCAGCCAGCCACTGAACACCCCACGCGGCCCCCACAGCGCCAGCACGCCCAGCGCGGCCACCAGCGTGGGCACCACAAACGGCAGCATCAACAGGCGCAATACCAGGCTACGCCCGGCAAATTCCCAGCGCGCCAGCACCCAGGCCACGGGCAGGCCCAGCAACAGCGCGGCGATACACGTCGCCCCGGCTTGCAGCACCGACCACAGCACCCGCCAGCGCAGATACGGATCGGTCCACAGCGCCCACGGGGAGGTCGGAGCTTGCGTGGCCAGCTCGCCCCACCAGCCCTCGCCCGCCAGCCGCAGCACCGGGGCCACCAGCAGCACGGCCAGAGCCAGCAGTGGTAGCAGGGCCAACGCGGCGGATCGCCAGCGGGGCATTTATTTCAGGACGGTTTGGGTCCAGCGGGCGACCCAAGCCGTGCCCTTGTCGGCAATCGTCTCGGCGGGCAGGCTGTCAAACGTGGTGGGTTCCACGGCGTGCTTCATCACGTCGGCCAAGGGCGTGTGGGCTTCGATGGGGTACATCCACATGCTGGTTTGCAGCGCCTCTTGCACCGCACCGGAGCGCATGAAGGCAATGAACTTACCCGCAGCATCGCGCTGACCGCCGCCCGCCACCAGGGCCACACCTTCGACCTGGCGGAACACGCCGCCTTTGAGGAACAGGTTGCCAGTGGGCGACGCGTTGATTTTTTCTTTGCTATAGAAAACCTCGGCCGCCGGGCTGCTGGCGTAGCTGACCACCAGCGGGCGGCTGCCGCCGTTGCGGCTGAACTCGGTGTAGTAGGCCTCGGTCCAGCCCTTGACCACCTTTACGCCGTTGCCGCGCATGCGGGCCCACCAGTCAAAGGCTTTTTCTTCGCCCATGCCGGCAATGGTGGCCAGCAAAAACGCGTAGCCGGGGCTGGAGGTGGCGGGGTTGGGGACGACCAGCAGGTTGCGGTAGGCGGGCTGGGCCAGGTCGTCCAGGGTTTTGGGCAGGGCCAAGCCGCTCTTGGCGAAGGCGGCTTTGTCAAAGTTGAGGTTGACAAAGCCGTAGTCCACCGGCACCACGTTCGTGCCCACCGGGGCGATGGCCGAGCCTTGGGTGTAGGCCACCGGCTCCAGCACCTTATTGGCCTGAGCCTTGGCAACGGACGCGTTGTCCAGGCCAAACACCACATCGGCCACGGGCTTGGCGCGGGTGAGGATGAGCTTGTTCAGCATCTCGCCCGCGTCGCCCGCCTTGATCAGGCTGAGCTTGACACCGGCTTCGGACTCAAACCGGGCCAGCAGCGGCTTGGGCAGATCGAACGAGCTGTGCACCAGCACGCGCAGCTCTTTGTCGGCAGCCAGAGCGGGCAAGGCAGCCAGAACCGCCAGCGCGGCGGTGGCGAATGCAAAAGTACGGCGTGGCAGCATGGGCGGCTTTCAAACAATGGGGCAGTAGAGGGGATAGAGGCCGAAATTGTAGGGGCCGACGTGGTCCGTAAAGTTCTCCCTGCCAACACTGGATAAAGGTGTGGATAACTTTGATAAGTATTTGTATATGCAACTTAAGTGCTTGATTTACAAAGACAAAGCTTACACTGCCTAAAATTTAAGCACTAGGCGCTAGATGCTTTGCCAGCCATGCGGCTTTTCACCGCGCCTAGCACAATCACGATGCCGGGAATCAAAATCATGGCCCAGATGATTTTGTCCAGGTTCTGCTTGACCCACGGGAAGTTGCCAAAGAAGTAGCCGATGGTGATGATGCCCACCACCCACAGCACGCCGCCCAGCACGTCAAAAAACGTGAACTTGGCCCGGCCCATCATGGCCACCCCGGCCACAAACGGCGCAAAGGTGCGCAAAAACGGCATAAAGCGGGCGGCCACCAGCGTCACGCCGCCATAGCGCTCGTAAAACGCATGCGCCTGGTAGAAGGCTTTTTTATTGAACAGCCGGGAGTCTTCCCACTGGAACACCTTGGGGCCCAGCGTGCGGCCAATGGCGTAGTTGCACTGGTTGCCCAGGATGGCCGCTGCCAGCAGCAAGCCCACGGCCAGTGGATAGGACATCAGCCCCACGCCGCACATCGCGCCCACCACAAACAGCAGCGAATCGCCGGGCAGAAACGGCATCACCACCACGCCGGTCTCCACAAAGATGATCAAAAACAGCAGGGCATACACCCACATGCCGTAGTTGGCTACAAAGGCCTCCAGGTATTTATCTACGTGGAGAATGAAGTCGAGAAGTTGCATAAGAATGTCCATGGGCGCAATTATCGGGGTCGGCTGCTGTCATCATGTGACATTGCGCCACACACCACACAGATCCATGAGCCTCATTTGCCCCGCCTGTAAAACCGAAAACGCCAACGCTGCAACCGTTTGCAGCCACTGTGCTGCGGCCTTGTCGGCCCCCCAGCGTATGTCCTTGCTGGAACAAGCGATGGCCAGACCCGCCGCCCAGCCTGCACCACCCCCGCCACTGCAGCCAGTGGCCCCACCCGCTCCGGCCACCCCGGAACCCGCCCCCCCTCCGGCACCGGCACCAACACCCACAAAGTCTGCGTATGTGATGCCACCCCTTCCCGCCCAGCCGCCCGCCCGCCGCCGCAGCCGTGCGCCCTGGGTATTGGCCGCCGTGCTGCTGCTGGCCCTGTTGGCCGCGATGGCCATGACGGTCTATGAGCAAGTGCAAAACATCCGCCCCAGCTCCGCCACCCGCAGCTCTTGACACACAACCCACCCAGGCCCGCCATGACGCACCACACCCATCTGCTCATCATCGACCCGCAAAACGACTTTTGCGATGTGCCCGATGGTGCCCCCGCCCTGCCGGTGGCCGGTGCCCACGCCGATATGCAGCGCCTGGCGGCCTTCATCCGCGCCCATGCAACAAAGCTGACCGACATCACCCTGACCCTGGATTCGCACCACCGGCTGGACATTGCCCACCCCACCTTTTGGCAGCAGGCCGATGGCAGCGCGGTGCCGCCGTTTACCAGCATCACCGCCGCCGCCGTGCATGCGGGCCAGTACCTGCCACGCCAGCCCACGGCGCTGGGCCGCACGCTGGCCTATCTGGACGCCCTGGAGGCACGGGGCCGCTACACGCTGATGGTCTGGCCGGTGCACTGCGAAATCGGCACCTGGGGCCACAACATCCACGCCGACATCCACGCCGCCACCAACGCCTGGGAGGATTTGCACGGCGCCATCGCCACCAAGCTCACCAAAGGCAGCAACCCCTGGACCGAGCACTACAGCGCCGTCATGGCCGAAGTACCCGACCCGCATGACGAGGCCACCGGCCTGAACCACGCGCTGATGGCCGCCATGGACCAGGCCGACGTGCTGCTGATCGCCGGCGAAGCCAGCAGCCACTGCGTGCGCGCCACCACCGAGGACATCGTGGCGCATCTGGCCCGCCACAAACCCCAGCGCATCGTGCTGCTGACCAACTGCATGGGACCGGTGGCGGGTTTCCAGGCCCAGCACGACGCGTTCTTTAGCAGCATGCAAGCGCAAGGCTTGGAACTAGCCACCAGCACCCGCATTCAGCTATAGATATAGATATATTAAATACGAACGGTTATCATTTGATGGCCTGAATACGCAGAACTCCATTCACCGCAAAGGGCCCGGTGTCGCATCCAGCGGCCCCTGCACTATGGATGTTTTGCATGACCCCTTCTTTTGCGCCAAGCCGCACACCGCGCGCGCCGCACACCACCAGCCTTGCCCAATGGGAGCGCGTGGCCCAGCGCGGCATCCATGCCATCCAGACCGGGCAGCCCGAACTGGCGCTGTTCAGCTTTCAGCAGGCCCTGGCCATCGCCCAAGACCTGCTTCTGGACGACTGCCACGCGAACCCCAAACATAGCGACGACTGCCTAGCCGCACTGGTGGTCACCCAGCACAACCTGGCCGACCTGTACATCCAGGTCCACCTGCCCGCGCAAGCCGTACTGCACCTGTGCCAAGCCCACCGCACGGCACTGGAATGGGCCCACCACACCGCCTGGCGGCACAGCCGCGAAACCCACGCCGCCCTGCTGCTGTACCAGCGCACCTGGGGGCCACACCCCGCCATCACCGCGCTGCTCACGGCCAGCAGCCATCCCGTCGGCCGCTGGCACTGATTTTTTAACCCGGAGACTTCCCATGCCCCACACCCTGCCCGCCCTGCCCTACGCCTATGGCGCACTGGAGCCGCATATCGACACCCAGACCATGCAGATCCACCACACCAAGCACCACCAGGCCTACATCACCTACCTGAACGCCGCCATCGACGGCACGCCCTATGCCGACCTGCCGGTGGAAGCGCTGGTAGCCCGCATCGACATCCTGCCCGAAGCCCTGCGCCCGGTGGTACGCAACCACGGCGGCGGCCACGCCAACCACAGCCTGTTCTGGCGCGTGATGTCGCCCAGCGGCGGCGGCCAGCCCACGGGCGCGCTGGCCGAGGCCATCACCGCCGACCTGGGCGGATTTGAGGCCTTCAAAGAAGCCTTCACCAAGGCCGCCCTGACCCGCTTCGGCAGCGGCTGGGCCTGGCTCAGTGTGACCCCGCAAGGCACGCTGGTGGTAGAGAGCAGCGGCAACCAAGACAGCCCGCTGATGCACGGCAACACCCCCATCCTGGGGCTGGACGTGTGGGAACACGCCTACTACCTGCTCTACCAAAACCGCCGCCCCGACTACATCGCCGCCTTCTACAACGTGGTGGACTGGGCCGAAGTGGCCCAACGCTTCCAGGCCGCGCGCGCTTGATACCCGCCGTGGAGCCCTGCCATGAACACCCC
This sequence comes from Rhodoferax sp. LB1P47, assembly GCF_056521445.1. NCBI lineage: Bacteria > Pseudomonadati > Pseudomonadota > Betaproteobacteria > Burkholderiales > Comamonadaceae > Rhodoferax > Rhodoferax sp. LB1P47. The sequence goes on from NZ_JBWMAU010000019.1 coordinate 42,947, forward strand.
CGAAACCATGTGGCGCAGCAACGGTAAAGACCCGCTGTTCTTGCTACGGCTGCTGCGCAAACTGCTCGGCATCGGCATTGCGCTGCTGGGTGCGGGCGTGCTGGCCAGCCACTTCTGGCACTACTGCCTGGCCCACCCGCTGGTGCTGAACGCGCTGATCGGCGGCTCCATCGCGGCGCTGGCCACCGCTTTGGGCACGCTGCCGGTGCTGTTTTCACAGCATTTGTCCGACCGCGCCCAAGACACTCTGTTTGGCTTTGGTGCCGGGGTGATGCTGGCGGCCTGCGCGTTCTCGCTCATCATCCCCGGCTTGGCCGCAGCCCGCGCCGCCGGTGCCGGGAGCTGGGCGGCAGGCAGCACCATCGGCGGGGCCATCCTGCTGGGCGGGGCCATGCTGCTGGCCATGGAAAAGCTGCTGCCCCACGAGCACTTCATCAAAGGCGTGGAAGGCCGCCCCTCGCACGTGCTGCGCCGCACCTGGCTGTTTGTGTTTGCCATCACCCTGCACAACCTGCCCGAGGGCCTGGCGATTGGCGTGGGCTTTGCGGCCACCGACCCGCTGCGCGCCACCGCGCTGGCCACCGGCATCGCCATCCAGGACGTGCCCGAGGGCCTGGTGGTCGCCGTGGCACTGCTGGCCGCCGGGTACACACGCGGCTTTGCGGTGCTGCTGGGCATGCTGTCGGGTCTGGTGGAGCCGCTGGGCGCGGTACTGGGCGCGGTTGCCATCAGCCAGTCGGCCAGCCTGCTGCCCTGGGGCCTGGGCTTTGCCGCCGGGGCCATGCTGTTCGTCATCAGCCACGAAATCATCCCCGAGTCGCACCGCAAAGGCCATGAAGCCTGGGCCACCGGCGGGTTGATGCTGGGCTTTGTGCTGATGATGGTGCTGGACACCGCCTTGGCGTAAATGCACCCTGCCTTCCTCCCTCCCCGCCGGGGGAGGGCCGGGGTGGGGGCCTGCCTTATTTATATGTTTTAGGCCTCTAGCGCATATACCACCTTCGCAAGTAGCTATTTAATTCATAGCAAACCACCTACCGCCACGCAACCTAAAATCACCGGGTGAACGCCCCCATCCCTACCCCTCCCCGCCCTGAGCCCCCTCCTCGCCGCGCCATCCGCGAGCTGCCCGATGAACTCATCAGCCAAATCGCCGCTGGCGAAGTGGTCGAGCGCCCCGCCTCGGTGGTGCGCGAGCTGGTCGATAACGCGCTGGATGCCGGGGCCACGCAGGTCACCCTGCGCCTGCTGGCCGGGGGCGTGCGGCTGATTGCGGTGGAAGACGACGGCGGCGGCATCCCGATGGAAGAGCTGCCCATCGCCCTCAAACGCCACGCCACCAGCAAAATCCGCGACCTGCGCGAGCTGGAATCGGTGGGCACGATGGGCTTTCGGGGTGAGGCGCTGGCTGCTATCAACTCCATAGCTGACATGGCAATATCTTCTAGGGCTAGCGGCCAAGCCAGCGCCTTTTTGCTGGATGGCCGCAGCGGCGAACTCAAGCCCGTGGCCCGCAGCACCGGCACCACGGTGGAGGTGAAAGAGCTGTTCTTCAGCACCCCGGCGCGGCGCAAATTTCTCAAGACCGATGCCACCGAACTGGCCCACTGCATCGAGGCCGTGCGACGCCACGCCCTGGCCCGGCCCGACGTGGGCTTTGCCATCTGGCACGAGGGCAAGCTGGTCGAACAATGGCGTGCCTGCCCTGCCCCCAACAACATCGACGCCATCAGCGAACGCCTGCGCGACGTGCTGGGCGACGACTTCAAAGACAAATCGGTGGCGGTGGACTACCTGAGCAGCATGCGCGATGACGGTGGCCAAGCGGTGCGCGTGTGGGGCCGGGTGGGCATACCCGACGCCGCCCGCGCCCGGCCCGACCAGCAATTTGCCTACGTGAACGGCCGCTTTGTGCGCGACAAGGTCATCACCCACGCCGCCCGCAGCGCCTACGAAGACGTGCTGCACGGCCAGCGCCAGCCGATCTACGCGCTGTATGTAGAAATCGACCCGACGCGGGTGGACGTAAACGTGCACCCCACCAAGATCGAAGTGCGCTTTCGCGACAGCCGCGAAGTGCACCAGGCCGTGCGCCGCGCGGTGGACGCCGCCCTGGCGGCTCCGCGTGCGGCAGCGGCACTGGCAGCCCCGGCATCGACTGCACCTGCGTCCGAAATATTTAAAGAAAATAGGCCGCTAGCGCATATGCTACCTGCGCAAGCAGCTATGCAATTTATAGCGCCCATCAGCACACACCGCGTGTCGGACATGGAGGCGCTGTGGCCGATCCAGCCCGCAGCCGCCGTGCGCCCAGCAGAACCCGCGCCCGCGCAGCCCTTGCCCGCCACCGAAGTCTGGCCCCTGGGCCGCGCCATCGCCCAGCTGCAAGGCATCTACATCCTGGCCGAAAACGCGCAGGGCCTGGTGATTGTGGACATGCACGCCGCCCACGAACGCATCGTCTACGAGCGGCTAAAAACCCAAATGGTGGATACCCGCATCACCAGCCAGCCACTGCTGATCCCGGTGACCTTTGCCGCCACGCCGCAAGAGGTGGCCACCGCCGAAGCCCACTTCGACACCCTGGCCACGCTGGGCCTGGAGATCACCCCGTTCTCGCCCAAAACCCTGGCCGTGCGGGCCGTGCCGACCACCCTGGTACAAGGCAACGCCACCGAGCTGGCCCGCAGCGTGCTGGCCGAACTGGCCCAGCACGAAGCCAGCACCGTGATCCAGCGCGCCCAGAACGAACTGCTGGGCACGATGGCCTGCCACGGCGCGGTGCGGGCGAACCGCCGTTTGACGATGGAGGAAATGAACGCCCTGCTGCGCCAGATGGAAACCACCGACCGCTCCGACCAGTGCAACCACGGGCGGCCCACCTGGCGGCAGATCAGCATCAAGGAGCTGGACGCCTTGTTCATGCGCGGGCGTTAAAAAGCCCTTGCGGCAACGCCCCCTGCAACTGTAAATACCCGGATGCAGGCGGGCAATTTATGTCGGATTTTTTTACATTCAATTTGTAAGAAGTCTGTAACACATTGATTTAAAAAGAGTCCGCCCCTTGGCACGCTTTCTGCTTTTTACAAATTGTTGCAATAATTATTGCAGCAAGTTCACTACCAAAGTGACTTCCATCCATCGCAGGAAAAAATGATCAAGTCCATCCGTTCCATCGCCATGACCCTGGCACTCGTGTCTGGCTTTTGCGCACAAGCCACGCCCGTCACCTACAACTTCTCGGAAACGGTTACAGGCACCGGCGGCGTTATCACGGGCACGTTTACCGGCGAAGCCAATGGCAACCTCATCACCAACCTGAGCAATGTGTCCGTCAGCTACAACGGCACCGCGTTTCTCGGCACGCTGTTTACGGCGGCATTTAGCAACAACAACATCGGCTGGTATGACGGTGCCGTAGCTTCATTTGACGGCACAGAAAATAACTTTCTGTTCATCAACTCCGACATCTTGAATGGTGACTACAGCTATACCGACTACATCTATTCCATCGCAGGCCACCTCAGCGTCGTAGCTTCTGAAAATCAAGGCATTAGCACTCAATTTATCGCCAGCGACTGGTCGGTCACCGCCGCCAACGCCGTACCCGAGCCAGAAAGCCTGGCCTTGGTGGGCTTAGGCTTGGTGGGCATGTGGGTGGTACGCCGCAAAAATCGCATCCAGGCATAAAGCCCCACACCCTAAAAACAACCGCCTTCGGGCGGTTTTTTTATTTCCAAAAACATTGATAGACAATCTGTCCATGAAACGATTGCTACTCTTGGCCGCACTCACCGGCAACCTCGCCCAGGCCGACACCGTGGCCTGCCATGTCAGCTACGGCGGGGAAACCGAGGTCATTAGCGCCCAGCCCACCGCCACGCCTTACACCGTAGCGCCGGTGTCCATCGGCTCGTACTTTATGTTCCGCCTGGTGGTTGAGCGCAACCACGCCATCAAGCTCTACACCTACGCCGACCGCGAGCCGCCGCAAGGCGCGGTGCTGCTGCACCAGGCCGACTACCTGTATCCACCCACTCCATCCTCTGGAAATGGCCGCTACGGCTTCACCGGGCTGCAACGCGTGTATGAGCCCATCCGCGACGGCGAACTCTATTACTGGTGTGGCTGGACAAAATGATGAAAAACACCCTGCTGACCGCGCTGCTGTGCCTACCTTTGCTGGCCCACAGCGCCCCCCCGTCCATAGAAATTATCTTTGGCGGCGACGTGATGCTGGACGACGGCCCGGGCCGCCTGATCGCGGCGGGCGGCGACCCGTTGGCCCCGATTGCAGAAATTTTAAAAAGTGCCGACGTGGCCATTGGCAACCTGGAAACCTCCATCGCCCGCCCCACCTCCGGCACGCCGCTGGACAACAAGATCTACACCTTCCGCGCTGCGCCCAACACCGTCAACGTATTGAAAGGCCGCTTCCACGCGATGTCGGTGGCCAACAACCACAGCGGCGACTTTGGCCGCGAGGCCTTCATGGAAACGCTAGGCCACCTGCGCACGGCGGGCATTGCGGCCTTTGGCGGCGGTGCCAACCTCACCGAGGCGCACAAGCCGTACTGGATTGAAAAAAACGGCATCCGCATCGCCGTGCTGGGCTACGACGAATTCAAGCCCCGCTCCTTCGAGGCCGGGGCCACCTGGCCCGGCGTGGCCTGGAGCGAAGACAGCCACGTGGTGGCCGATATCCGCGCCGCCCGCGCCGCCGGAGCCGATGTGGTGATTCCGTTCATGCACTGGGGTTGGGAGAACGAGCCAGGGCCCAACCAGCGGCAACGCGACCTGGCCAAACTGATGGTGCAAGCCGGGGCCGATGCCGTGGTGGGCGGCCACCCACACGTTACCCAGGGGGCCGACCTGGTGCTAGGCAAGCCGGTCATCTGGAGCCTGGGCAACCTGGTGTTTGACGGTTTTGAGTCACCTCCGGCCAAGCTGGGCTGGCTGCTGCGCATGACGGTGGACAAACGCGGCATCCGCAGCTGGAGCACAGTGGCGGTGCGCATGGACGCCGATGGCACCCCCACGCCCGACCCCGCCACCCGCACGCCCTGCGGCGCACGCGGCAAGGCACTGCGCCATGCCTGCTGAACGCCTGCCCCGCTGCATCGCCCTGGCGGGCCCCACGGCATCTGGCAAAACCGCAGCTGCCCTGGCCATTGCACAACGCTGGCCGGTGGAAATCATCAGCGTCGATTCGGCCCTGGTCTACCGGGGCATGGACATCGGCACCGCCAAACCCAGCGCCGCCGAGCTGGACCAGGCGCCGCACCACCTGATCAACATCCGCGACCCGTTGCAAGCCTACAGCGCCGCCGAATTTGTGGCGGATGCCGAGCGCCTGCTGCATGAGATCACCGCCCGGGGCCACCTGCCGCTGCTGGTGGGCGGCACCATGCTGTACTTCAAGGCGCTGTTTGACGGCATCGACCCCATGCCGGGTGCCGACACGGCCCTGCGCGCCGCCATCGAGGCCGAGGCCGCTGTGGCTGGTTGGCCCGCCATGCATGCCCAGCTGGCCCTGGTAGACCCGCCCACCGCCGCCCGCCTGCAACCGATGGACACCCAGCGCATCCAGCGTGCGCTAGAGGTGTACCGCGCCTCCGGCCAGCCCTTGTCCAGCTTCCATGCTACAAAAGACATAGCTGCTAGCGCACACAGAATAAGCGCTACCACCCTTATTTCCTTAGAACCCTTTGAGCGCGCTTGGCTGCACGCGCGCATCGCCCTGCGCTTTGACCAGATGCTGGCCGGGGGTTTTATGGACGAAATGCTGGCCCTGCGCGCCCGTGGCGACCTGTACCCCGACCTGCCCAGCATGCGCTGCGTAGGCTACCGCCAAGCCTGGGAGGCATTGGACGGCACGCTGCCCATGCTGGAGCTGCGCGACCGGGGCATCTTCGCCACACGCCAGCTGGCCAAGCGCCAGGTGACCTGGCTGCGCAGCATGCCGCAGCGCCATATCGTGGCCTGTGATTCGCCGGATGCGCTGCAACAGGTGCTGGCGCGGGTAGAGGCATCCCTATGAGCCTGCGCATTGAGAACCTAAGCAAACGCTACGGCGACAGCAGCGTGTTTTCCAACGTCTCGCTGCACGTGCAGCCCGGTGAATTCGTCGCCATCATCGGTGAATCCGGCGTGGGCAAATCCACCCTGCTCAACTGCATGGCCGGGCTGGACAGCTGGGACAGCGGCACGGTCCACATCGGCGGCGTAGATTTAGGCAGCCTCAGCGACGACCAGCGCGCCCTGCTGCGGCGCAAACACGTGGGCTTTGTGTTCCAGGCCTTCCACGTTTTGCCGCACCTGGACGTGGCGCAAAACGTGGCCCTGCCGCTGATGCTGCTGGGGCAGCCCGACGATGCGCGGGTACAAAGCCTGTTGGCCGACGTGGGCTTGGCGGGTTTGGGCCAACGCCTGCCCCAGCAGCTCAGCGGTGGCCAGCTCCAGCGCGTGGCCATCGCCCGCGCCCTGGTGCACCGCCCAGCCCTGCTGCTGGCGGATGAGCCCACCGGCAACCTCGACCCCACCACAGCAGCCAAGGTGATGGATGCCCTGCTGGCCCAAACCCGGGCCCAAGGCGCGGCCCTGGTGCTGGTCACGCATTCGCAAGCCGCAGCCGCCCGGGCGGACCGGGTGGTACAGCTGCGGGTGGATGGAATATTTACATAAAACAGGCCGCTAGCGCATATAGAAACTGCGCATGCAGCTATACATACAATAGCAAAAAAACTTACCATCTCACCATCAGCCAGAACGCACACCGTCCAGAAACACCGCAGAACTGGCTTTGCCAGGCTGCTGGTGTTGCCCCCTGCAAGGGGGGTGGCGAAAAGCGCTTGCGCTGTAGCCTGGGGGTGCGCTAGTAGTCAGTAGGTGGTTTCGGCGTTCAGGCTCTGCCGCGCAGGCAGGTAAATGCGGAAGATGGCACCGCCCTCGGTGGCGTTGTCGGCCCGGATGCTGCCGCCGTGGGCATCGATGATCTTCTTGCAGATGGCCAGGCCCAGGCCGGTGCCGCCCGAACCATCTTTGCGAATGCTGGACTGCACGAAGGCTTCGAAGATTTTTTCCAGCTCGGCCACCGGTATGCCCGTGCCCTGGTCGCGCACACTGATGCAGATGCGCCGGTCTTCGGTGATGTGGCCTTGCACCCGGAGTTCGCCGCCCATCGGCGACACCTTGATGGCATTGGCCGCGATATTGCGCACCACCTGCTGGAAGCGCACCGGGTCCACCTTGGCGATCAGCGGCTGCTTACCCAGTTGGTAGACCAGCTGGATGTGCTTGGCATCCAGCAGCGGGCTCAGTTCGTGCAGCACGCCCTGCACCAGCCCGCGCAGGTCGGCCCGCTCCAGGGTGATGGCACCGACCGAGCTTTCGATCTTGGCCACGTCCAGCAAATCGTTTACCAGCGCCAGCATGCGCCCGCCCGAGGCATTGATGTCGGTGAACATGGCATGCAGCTTGGGGTGCTCGCTGCCGCGCAGCATGCCCAGCTCGGAAAACCCCAGAATGGATTGCAGCGGCGTGCGCAGCTCGTGGCTGATGTTGGCAATGAACTCGGACTTGGCCCGCGACGATTCCTCGGCGGCGGTACGGGCATCGTCCTTGGCGCGCTCGGCTGCGCGGAATTCGCTCACGTCCATCATGCTGCTGAGCAGGCTGGCGCCCAATTCCCCCCCCGACAGCAGCACCTTGGTCACCATTACATCGCGGCGCGAACCATCGCAGTGTGTGAGCTTGAGCTCGTAGCGCAGCGTGCCGCCGGTGCGCCACAGCTGGGCATCGTTTTTGCCGTGCTGCTCGGCATCGGCCTCATCCATGCAGGCCACGGCACGCCGACCAATCACCTGGTCGCGCTGCAATCCCATGAAGCTCTCCCAGGCGCGGTTGACGCTGGTGTATTGCCCCCGTGCGTTGATGGTGGCCACCGGCATGGGGCTGATTTCCAGCAGTGAGGCCGCAAACGCCAGTTGGTGCTGCAAGGCCTGCTTGGCGATGTGGCGGTCCGTCACGTCCACCGCACTGCACGCAAAGCCAACAATCTGGCCATGGGCTTGCAGCGGCACCACCGTGATGTCAAAGCGGTGCAATACGCCATCTACCGCGCGCAAATGCGCGGTAGATGTCCGCACCCCGGCACCCTTCTGGTGCGTAAACAACAGGGTTACGGCTGCATGGTCGTTGGGTTCTACAAATTGCGCCAGCGTATGGCCAATGGCCTGGTCCACGCTTTGCCCACGCAGCACTTCCCAGAGTTCGTTGACAAAAGTCATCGTGCCGTGGGCATCGGTGCGAAAAATCAGCTCTTGCACGCTTTTAAGTAACACGCGCAGCTCGCGCTCTCGGCGCTCCAGGTCGGTTCGGGCCGCGGTAAGCGTTGCATTTGCGGCTTCCCGCGCCAGCAAGCTGCGCCGTACCGAATAGGTGACAAACACAATAAACACCACCAGGCATGCCGCAGCTGCTGCAAACCAGCAGATCGACAGAAACCAGCTGCGCACACTATTGGCATAGGGCTGCTCTACCAAAACCACCAGCGGCCGGGATTTGGCCAACCGGAACGCCACCACCTGGCTGGCTGGCGCAACGCCAGCACCTACATAGCTGGCATGTTCAATCTGGGGTAAATAAAAGCTAAACGCCAGATGCTGTGCCAGATCGCTGCCAGGCGGCAGAGCCCCTGGGCCGCTGCTGGCCAGCACGCCCCCCTGGTAGCCCAGCAGATAGGCGGCATTTTTATCGTCATTCAGGGTGAGTAGCTGAAAGTTGGCAAAGAAGTCAGGGTTGATCAAGGCCACCAGAGTGAGGCTTTGCCCTGCTGTGGAGTTGAATGCCCGAATAAATGGAATGGAGCCCACGCTTGCTTTCGGGGACGTGGATGTGGGTTTGCCTGTTAGCGAAACCAAATTCCGCCCCAACATAAAACCACCCAGCATCTCTTGACCAGGGGCTGGCAGTTGGCCCATTCGCCCAAGGGTAATACGCACACCAACCCCGTTGGCCGACGAACTGGAGAGCACCAGGCCCGAGGCATCCAGCAAGCTGATTTCCCGCACAAATGGCAGGGCCTGTAGTGCCTGCGAGAGCATGGCATCCGAGCGAACGTAGCCGCCCAACACATTCCCCCGGGCCAGGTCGGTAGACAGGTATTTCAAGGCAACCGACAAACTTTCAACCGAGCGGGTGGCGTGGTCGGCCAGCACCCGGGCCTGTAGCTCGCCACGCTGGCGGTCATCCGCCAGGCGGGCTTGGTATTCTTGCCAGCCCAGCAGGCACAAGGCGCCCAGGGTTGCTAACGTCAACAGAATGCCGACGGCCAAGGTCAGCCTGCTGGTAATTGGTTTTTTCAGCACGGTGGGTAAAGAAGAGTTAGGCACGGTTCAGGGCGTCCACATACAGGTTAATCGCGGCGCACGATGGCCGACAAACCATGCTGCTTGGCCGCTGCGTCCAGCCGCCCATCGCGCTGGATGTGCTCCACAAAGGCATCCACCTTGCCCCACCATGCGTCATCGCCTTGTTTGACTGCATAACCATAGGGCAGCATGCTGAATGGCTTCGGGGGCGACACCAGGCGGGCCCAGTCGGCGTTGTCCAGCAGGCGGCGGCTGTAGGGGTAGTCGGTCATGAAGACGTCAATTCGGCCCGCCTCCAGCTCGCGCTCGCGGGTGGTGGGCGGCCCTACCACCACCAGCTGCGCCTGCTTGAGCTGGGCCCGCATGATGGGCTCCATGAAGGTGCCCGCCTGCACCCCCACCAGGACCCCCGGCTGGTCAATATCGGCCCACTGCCGCACTACCCGGTTGCTCTTGGTGGTCATGCCGTAAATATCACTTTGCAGATAGGGGCGCGAAAACCGCAGCTGCTGCATGCGCTGGGCCAGCATGCCCACGGCGAACATCGCCACATCACAGCGCTCGGCGTTCAGGTCGTCCACCAGGGTCACAAAAGACGAATCGACGTACTGCAACTTCAGCTTCAAATCGCGGGCCAGCTCGGCCGACAGGCTAATGTCGATGCCTTCGAGCTGCTGGGTATTGGGGTTGCGGTGGCTGACACCGTAGTAGTCGGGCCAGATACAGACCCGCAGCGTGCCACTAGACTGCACCCGGTCTGCAATTTTGCCGGCCCAGGCAAAGCCCACAAGCCCGCTGCATGCCAATGCGGCCAAGATCGGACGAGCGGCTTTGGCGATGGTGTTAATTATTTGCATCCCAAAATTTCTTTTTATCGGGTTGATGGGTTCAATCGGTTTCAGCCAGGTCGTTGAAGGTGGGACGGGTCAGGTTGACATGGTCGCGCACAGCAAACAGCTTGTCCGCGTTGGCCAAAACCACGTCCACCAGATACGGATCAAACGCAAGCCCCTTTTGTGCGGCCAACATCTGCAAAGCGGTGGCGTCGTCAAATGCCGGGCGGTAGCAGCGGTCCATCGTCAACGCATCTAAAAAATCCACCACCGCCACAATCCGGCCCGACAAGGGAATGCCATCCCCGCCCAGCGCATGGGGGTAGCCCGTACCGTCCCAGCGCTCATGGTGCGACAAGGCCACCTCCGCCGCCGTGCGAAACAACGGAATGCGCGAACGCCCCAACAACTCGGCCCCCATGACGGGGTGCTTGTTCATCACGATGCGCTCCTCGGGAGACAGCCCACCCGGCTTCTTGAGCACCTCGTCGGGAATGCCGATCTTGCCGATGTCGTGCATGGGCGCGGCCTTGCGCAGCATGCGTGCCGCCGCCTTGTTTTGCCCACTCAACAAAGCCAACGCCTCTGCCAGGAACCCGATGCGGATGATGTGCACGCCGGTGTCATCGTCCTTGAGCTCGGCCGCCATGGCGAGGCGGAACAAGGCATCGTGGTGGGCCCGGGCCACCTCCTCCAGTGCCTCGTTACGCTCCCGGTACATGCGGCCAAAGTCTTCCACCAGACGCTCCATCTGCTGGCTCGCAGCGTCTGAAAAACTATTGCTGTTCTCAGACATCAGCGGCTGGCCGTCATCTATCAGAACCGGGTTCATAGCACCTCCAACCATTGGTGTTCGATGGTTTCCATCAACTGCAAAGGACTAAAGGGCTTGACCAAATACGCATCAGAACCGGCAAGCAAACCCGCCTCAAAGTCTTCGCTGCGGCCCCGCGCGGTTAGCAAAAGAATGCGGGGTGGGTTGGGCTGTGCCTTTAAAAAACGGCACACCTCCAAGCCATTGATGCCCCCCGGCATCATCACATCTAGCAAGACCAAGTCCGGCTGCATCTCTTGCGCCATGCGTATGCCTTGCTCACCGTCCACGGCTTCAAATATGGCGTAATTTTCAAACTCCAGCGTCATGCGGATGAGGCGGCGGATATCGGCATGGTCTTCCACAATCAGAATTTTTTTCATGGTGGCCTTGGATAAAAATGATAAATAATTTAATATATTAATCATACACCCGTACTTAAATGAAAAAAATGATTTATTTAACGAAATTTGATGTATTCGCTAAAATACAGCCATGACACCTGACATCCCTCTCCAAGCGCTCACTGCCGAAGACCACTGCACGACTATCGAGGCCGCCCACATACTTGGGCTGGCGGTGCGCTCAGTGCAACTCATGGTGGACCGGGGTGAACTGCAAGCCTGGAAAACCCCCGGTGGCCACCGCCGCATCGCACGCCAATCGGTAGAACGCTGGCGCAGCGGCGACCGCCAGGCACCCGCCCCCAGCGCGCCAACCGGCACCACCCAAGGAGAGTCGCCCCACATTCGCGCCTCCGGCCCGGTCAAGCTGCTGCTGATAGAAGACTCCATGCACTTCCAAAACCTGGTCTCGCTGCTGGTGCGGCGGCAGTTTCCGGCAGTCGAGCTGCTGACCGCCAACGACGGCATCGCCGGGCTCATCATGGCCGGACAGTACCAGCCCGATGTGCTGATGGTTGACCTGCTGCTGCCGGGCATTGACGGCGCCACCCTGCTGGCGGGCCTGCGCGCGCACCCGCTGTTCGGCAGGCTCCAGGTCATGGTGATCACCTCGCTCACCCCCGAAGAACTGACCCCCTACGCATTTGCCCTCGACGGCGTACCGGTGGTACATAAACCCAGCCTGGTCGCCGACCTGCCCCCGCTGCTGGCGCAATGCATGCAGCGCCTGAGCGCATAGCCGCCCGCAGATGGCGCTCCCGCGTGTACTGCTGGTCGAAGACGACGCCATGCTGCGCCGCTTCGTGCGCATGGCACTCGAAGAGCTGCCCCTGGAACTGCTGGAATGCGACAGCGTGGCAGCCGCACTGCACCAACTGGCGGCCACCCCGGTGCAACTCATCCTCACCGACCTGATGCTGCCCGGAGCCTCGGGCCTGGAGCTGCTGCAGCAGTTACAACAATCGCCCCTGCTGCGGGGCCAGGCCAAAGTGGTGGTGCTCAGCGCCGGCCTCACCCCAGAGGCCCGGCAGCAACTGGCCCCCCTGAACGCGTGGCGGCTGCTGGACAAGCCGGTGTCTATCAGCCTGCTCACGCAGTGCGTGGAAGATGCCTTGGCCACAGACCCACCCGCCACAGCGCCCCACGCACCCGCAGACCCCGCCCTTGCCAGCGCCATCGACCAGTACTTTGCCGGGGATGCCGAGCTGTTCGGGCTCTACCGGGCCAGCTGCCTGCTGCAACTGCCGCACGATATCGCCACCGGCAACCAGGCCTGCCACAGCGGCGACATGCCCGCCCTGCGCCGGGTGGCGCACAGCCTGAAAACCGTGTTGCTGACCCTGGGCGCGCCGCAACTGTCGGCCCAGGCCCATGCCCTGGAGCAGGCGTGCAGCAGCCCCCCAATCACCTCGGCCGCAGACGACTGGGCGGCCTTCAGCCAGGCGCTGGCGCAGTGGATAGATTTACAGAAAATAGGGCTCTAGCGCATATAAAAACTGCGCTAGAAGCTATCATTTAAGCAGCAAATCTATGCACATCTTTATCCCCTCTACTGTGCGCGCCCTGCTGCGCACCTACTCCTGGCAAGAACTCAAACACCACCCCTGGCGCAACGCGGCCGCCGTGGTGGCCGTCATGCTGGGGGTAGCGCTGGCGTTTTCGGTGCAGCTCATCAACGCCTCGGCGCTGAGTGAATTCTCCAGCGCCGTCAGCGCCGTGGGCGGCCAGCCGGACCTGGAGCTGCGGGCCACGCAGGGGCGGTTTGACGAGGCGATTTTTGAACGCGTGGCCAACCACCCCGACGTGGCGGTGGCCAGCCCGGTGCTGGAGGTGGCCACCTTTGCGCTGGACACCGCCGGGCAGCGCGTGCCGCTGAAGGTGCTGGGCGTGGATGCCTTGGTAGTGGCGGCGGTGGCCCCCGGTGTGATGCCGATGCCGAACAAGGATGCCGACCGCATGGCCTTGTTTGCCCCCGACACGGTGTTTTTAAACCCCGCCGCCCAGCAGGCGCTGGCCCAGCCGGTGCGGCTTCTCAGCGGGGAGACCCTGCAAGTAGCAGGCACGGTGGCGGCCACCGGCCCGGCGCTGGCGGTGATGGACATTGGCGCGGCGCAAGACGCGTTCAGCGCACAGGGCCAGCTCTCACGTATCGACCTGCGGCTGCGCCCCGGGGTGGACCACGCCGCATTTGTAAGCACCCTGCCGCCCGGCATCAGCGCCGCCGAGCCGATGGATGCGGCCCAGCGGGTCAACAACCTGTCACGCGCCTACCGGGTGAATCTGACGGTGCTGGCGCTGGTGGCGCTGTTCACCGGGGCGTTTTTGGTGTTCTCGGTGCTGTCGCTCAGCGTGGCCAAGCGGGCGCAGCAGTTGGCGCTGCTGGGCGTGCTGGGCCTCACCGGGCGCGAGCGGCTGCAGCTGGTGCTGGCCGAATCGCTGGTGCTGGGCGGCGTGGGCAGCGTGGCGGGCATTGCGCTGGGCACCGGGCTGGCGGCGCTGGCCTTGCGCGTGCTGGGTGGGGATTTGGGCGGCGGCTACTTTGCCGGGGTGGCCCCGCGCTTGCAGTGGGACGCTAGCGCCGCGCTGGTCTACTGCGCTTTGGGCGTGGCGGCGGCTGTGGTGGGCGGCTGGTGGCCCGCGCGGGCGGCCCAGCGCTTGCCTGCGGCGCAAACTTTGAAAGGGCTGGGGGCAGATGTGGGAAGCGGCTCGGCGGGCTGGGAAAGTTTGGTTTTGATAGCAGTAGGCCTTTTGCTGGCGCTGGCCCCGCCGGTGTGGGGCATTCCGCTGGGGGCCTACCTGTCGGTGGCCTTGCTGCTGGTGGGCGGCATTACCGCCCTGCCCTGGCTGATTGCCGCGCTGTACGACCGGCTGGCCCCACTGCTCGCGCACAGGCTGCTGCCCATGCTGGCGATCGAACGCGCGCGCCGGGTGCGGCAAAGCGCGGCCGTAGCCGTCAGCGGCGTGGTGGCCTCGCTGAGTTTGGCCGTGGCGCTGACGGTGATGGTGGCCAGCTTTCGGGATTCGATGGTGCAGTGGCTGGACGTGGTGCTGCCCGCCGACCTGTATGTGCGCAGCCCCACCGCCAGTGCGGGCAATGACGCACTGACGCTGCCATCCCAATTTGTAGAGGCTGTCGCCCAGATTCCCGGCGTGCAGCGCGTGGCCACCCAGCGCAGCCGCGCCCTGCTGCTCGACCCCGGCAAACCCAGCGTGGCGCTGATCGCCCGGCAGATGGGCGACCCCGCCCGCAGCCTGCCGCTGGTGGGCCCTGCGCTGCCGGTGCCGCCAGGGCACATCGGCATCTATGTGAGCGAGCCGATGGTGGATTTGTACGGGGCCCGGCCCGGCACCACGTTTGCGCCACTCTCTAAGGCATTTAGCCCGCTAGCGCAGACAGAACCTGCGCAACCAGCTACTTTTTTTGTAGCGGGCGTATGGCGCGACTACGCCCGCCAGTTTGGCGCCATCAGCATGGAGCAGGCCGACTTTGTGCGCCTGACGGGCGACACGCAGGTGAACGACATCGCCCTGTGGCTGCAAGACGGTGCGCAAGAGGCCGATGTGCAGGCAGCGGTCCGCGCCCTGATGGATGCGCCGCTAGAGTTCTCGTCGGTGGGCCAGATCCGCGCCATCTCTTTGAAGATTTTTGACCGCAGCTTCGCCGTGACCTACTGGCTGCAGGCCATCGCCATTGCCATCGGCCTGTTTGGCGTGGCGGCCAGCTTCAGCGCGCAGGTGCTGGCGCGGCGCAAGGAATTCGGCCTACTGGCCCACCTGGGCCTGACGCGGCGGCAGATTTTGACCGTGGTGGCCGGTGAAGGCGCGGCCTGGACGCTGATTGGCTCGGTCGCCGGGCTGGCGCTGGGCCTGGCCGTGTCGGTGGTGCTGGTGTTTGTGGTGAACCCGCAAAGCTTCCACTGGACGATGGACCTGCACCTGCCCTGGCCCCGCCTGCTGCTGCTGTGTGCCGCCGTGGTGCTGGCCGGTACGGTGACGGCCTGGCTGGCTGGGCGGGCGGCAGCCGGGCAGGATGCGGTGTTAGCGGTGAAGGAGGATTGGTGATACATCGGCGCAACTATTTAATCTTGGCCCTGGCCAGCCTGGGTGGCCATGCATTCGCCCTGCCCCCGGCTGCCATGCACTTCCCCCGTGACCTGGGCAGCCACCCGGACTTTGGCACCGAGTGGTGGTATGTCACCGGGCGGGCGCTATCAGGGAAGCGCGAGTTCGGCTTCCAGCTCACCTTCTTCCGCAGCCGCGTGGCCGCCACGCAGGCGATGCAATCGCGCTTCGCCGCCAAGCAACTGCTGTTCGCCCACGCCGCCATCACCGATGTACAGGGCAAAAAGCTCTGGCACGACCAGCGCATCGCCCGTGCCGGTTTTGGTGTGGCCGAGGCCAGCGAGGCCGACACGGCGGTGCGCCTGCGCGACTGGTCGCTGCTGCGCACGGGCACCACCTACACGGCAGAGCTGCCCGCCCGCGACTTCGGCCTGCACCTGCAGCTCGCCCCCACCCAGCCGCTGGTGTTACAGGGCCAGCAAGGTTTGTCGCGCAAAGGCCCGCAGCCGGACCAGGCCAGCTACTACGTGAGCCAGCCGCAACTGGCGGTCAGCGGCCACCTGTTGTTGCAAGGCCAGCGCTTCGAGATCGCACCAGACACCAGCCGCGCCTGGCTGGACCACGAGTGGAGCAACGCCTACCTCCACCCAGAGGCCGTGGGCTGGGACTGGCTGGGCATGAACCTGCAAGACGGCAGCGCCCTGATGGCCTTCCGCATCCGCCGCAAAGACGGCAGCACCCTGTGGGACGGCGGCTCTTTCCGCACCGCCCAGGGCGCGTTGACCATCTTCCCGCCCGGCCAAACCCGCTTCACCCCGGGCCGCGTCTGGACCAGCCCGGCCAACCAGGCGCGCTATCCGGTCGAATGGGTGCTGGACACGCCCGTGGGCCGCTTCAGCGTGCAGGCCGTGCTGGACAACCAGGAGCTGGACAGCCGGGGGTCTACGGGGGCCGTGTACTGGGAGGGACTCAGCCGCCTGCTGGACGCGCAGGGGCAGGTGGTGGGGCACGGGTATCTAGAGATGACGGGGTATGCGGGGGCGCTGCGGATGTAACCACCGGGGTCGAGCCAATGAGGGTCAGATCCCAATTGCGCGCTGGTTGCTGGCGCGTTGGCCACGGCTTAGCCCGCATTTGGGCTCTGACCCTTATTGGCGGGTTTACGTTGACGTTTTCTGGGTGCCTGCCAGCATCCCCAGCCGGGAGTTGCGCCCGGCGGCGCAGTCACTTTTCTTTTGCGCAAAAGAAACGTAACCAAAAGAAAGGCGCCCCAACTGTCTGCGCCCTTCGCTTTCGCTACGGGAACCTGCGGTGCTCGCTTTGGGCGGGGTCTGGCTAAACTCGCTGCGCTCAAACAACGCCAGCCCTTCGCCGCCCAAAGCTGTGCTCCTCGGCGCATACAGATGGGGACCCGGGGTCAGGGATCGGCCCGGCTGCGCCGGGCATCGCGCCTAGGGCGTAAGCCAGAGGGGTCGGATCACGATTGCGCGCTGAAAAGCCCGTTGTCGTACCGCCTGCCTGCTCGCATTCGTGCTCCGACCCCTTTGGCGGATTGGCGTTGACGGCGGTATGGGGCCCGCCAGCATCCCCACCCCGCCCGCCGAATCAACTCAGCTCTTCAATCACCAGCGTGCGGTACTTGATGGCGCAGGAAAACGGCACGCTGCGGATGGCGACCATCACCGCCTCGGATTCCTCGGCTGTGGATGCATACACCATGAGCGCGCAATGGCCTTGGCGGGCCAATTCCGCATACTTTCTAACGCTGGCGGCTTCAATCCCCACCGAAGGCAGGGGCGTATCGGCGGCAGCGGTGGTGTGGGGCAGGTTGTCCAGCACGGATTGCGCCGACAGCTGTAGGGTCGGCTTGTCGGGGTTTTCAGCGGGCAGCTGCGCGGCTACCTGCTGGGCATCTTCCTGGCGCGGGAACATGGCAAAAACATAGCCCGTGGGATAGAACGCGCCGCCCATCGTGAGCATGCTGCTGGTGAGTTCAAAGTTTTGCATTGGGGCCCCTTGCGGTTGTTGCGTCGATCCCCCATTAACCGGCGAGGTGCGCGTGCGGTCTGTCGGCGCGGGCGCGGGGTGGGCGTAGGACAGCGGCGCGATGTGCGGGCGTATGGGTATTTGGGGATGACGGGGGTTGCGGGGGCGCGATGGATGTGAGGCGTAAGCCAGCAAAGCCGCTGCGTTCGCCAGTTTCAGGTTTTTAGGCCGATTTTTAGATGCTATAACGGCTACTGGCGCATATTGAATATGCGCAACGTGCTCTTTTTTTTACTATCAAAAGTGAAGCGAACCCCAACGATTGAACGGGTGTGAGCCAGAGGGGTCGGATCACGATTGCGCGCTGAAAAGCCCTTTGTCGTGCCGCCTGCTAACCCGCATTCGTGCTCCTACCCCTTTGGCGGATGGACGTTATTCCAAGCCCTCCAGGCCCCACAAAACCCAACCCGAATATTCAAGCAAAAACTACTAATAACGCTTATTTCAATAGCTCTTCACACCATCACTTTTGGAAAAATCACTACCGATATGCGAAAAACGCAAAGTGTGGCCGGGATATAGTGACCAACTATTCGGCTGCGGAGTTTGTCAAAATTTTTATACATGTATAAAAATACAGTCAACCCTTCGAATAACCAGTCTGTAAGCCACTTCCAGGAGATTTCGATGGATGATTTAAACCTCAGTAGCCGATTTAAACCGCAAGGTTTGCGGTGTACATCACGTTGAACTAAACCGCTGACGCGGTGACTGGTCATCACAGGCCGCCACCGCGTTATGCAT